>JBJOJH010000267.1:0-4751 GCA_046046715.1 Pseudomonadota bacterium
GACGAGTCACTTAAACCAGTTTGTGTCATCAGACCTTACATCTTGAAGCCGTCATTAGAGTCGGACAGGCCGGAGCAATTCGTCAGCCGTGACAGCTCAGACATTGGTGGTTGGCGGTGGACTCTGTCGTTTTCCATCACCTAACATCAATGGATATGTCCAGTCTTAGCGTGCCCCCGGGTGCCAGACTGCTCATGCCCAGCTTGGCAGCATCGCAGCCCAGAGAATCTGAAAGTTGTAGTGCGTTGCTGACATGGCTAACTGGCTCCAACGCTAGAAACCCCAGTTCACACTTTGTGTAGGCCACCATGAACCCTGTCTGCGATGAGATGCGTAGGGTAAGTAGTGGGTCAGATATCTCCGCAATTCCACTCCACCCATCAAAACAGTTGTCCACCTCAATGTTTTGTGCGTCTTGATTCATGCCCGTACATTCCGTGCGGTGGGTCGGCAGCTTGTCCGCTCCGATCTCCCATCGTCCTTTTGCGTCAAAGATCACGCGAGCACCAGCTCGCTTTTCAAAATACGGATGCCACCCTAAGCCGACGGGTACGTGATCGGTATGGGTGTTGCAGTAACTCAAGCTTAGGTTGATGCGTTGGTCTTCAAGGCGAATGTCTTGGCTGGCGGTAAACGGAAATGGCCAGCACCCATCAGATTGATGTTCATAGACCATCGTGACGCCCTCATCATTTGAACGAGTAAGGTCCCAAGCTCTTTGCCAGCCGACGCCATGTATCGCGTGAGGCTCATCACCGGGTGTCGTCTGCAATTGATGCGTTCTTCCACACCAGTTAATTTCGCCGCTCCCTATGCGATTGGAGAAAGGCAGCAGTGCGAAACATCCCCCCTGGCGAGGTGACCGCAGCTGTGCGGCAGGGCCAGAGCGCAATATCGGAACCCCTTTAAACCACAAACCTGATATTGCCCCCCCGACCGAGGGGACAATCTCGCACCGCAGGGCTCGGTGCTCTATCGAAATGTAGTCAGTCGGGTGGGCCCCAGAGTTATTGGGTTGCATCCTCAGCAACTTGGTGATTGCCCATGATTTCCAGAGCCCGAACCAAACCGGAATGGTCGATGTTGTGTAGGCCGTGCGCACCGCACACCTGCATCAGCTGAGCAGCACTCGCTGTTTGCGGCAATGCCAGCCCCAACTCCCGCGCACCCTGTAATGCCAGACCGAGGTCTTTCTGATGTAAGCCGATACGGAAGCCTGGATTGAAGGTGCGTTTGATCATGCGTTCGCCGTGCACCTCCAGAATTCGTGAAGCTGCAAATCCGCCCATCAGGGCCTGCCGCACCTTGGCAGGATCAGCACCAGCTTTGCTGGCAAACAGCAGCGCTTCGCCGACGGCTGCGATATTGAGCGCAACGATGATCTGGTTGGCGACCTTACAGGTCTGACCATCCCCATTGCCACCAACCAAGGTGATGTTCTTGCCCATGAGTTGCAGCAGTGGCAAGAGCTTTTCAAATGTGGCCTCGGATGCACCCACCATGATGGTCAGGCTTGCTGCTTTCGCACCGACTTCACCACCCGACACCGGGGCATCCATGTAGTCACAGCCCAGCGCATTGATACGTGACGCGAACGATTTTGTAAGTACCGGCGAAATGGAACTCATGTCCACCACGGTTTTGCCAGGCTTCAGCACGCTTGCGATTCCCTGCTCACCGAACAGGACTGCCTCCACATCCGGTGTGTCAGGCAGCATCAGGAAAATGACGTCAGCTTTGTCTGCAACCTCTTGCGCGCTCGCTGCGGGCTTGCCGCCAGCCTGTAGCAGATGATCTGGAATTTTGCTGCGGGTGTGCAGGTAAACGGTGTGTCCTGCGGCAATCAGGTGTCCAGCCATGGGGGCACCCATGATGCCCAAGCCTATAAATCCAAGTGTGCTCATTGCTCTGTTCGTTCAGGTTGAAAAAATGTCAGGCCGCGTAGCGGTCTTTGAGTGCCTGCGTCGCTTGTCGAAATACACCGAGGTCGCTTCCAACCGCAACAAACGTAGCCCCCATCTCCATGTATCTGCGGGCATCTGCCTCTACAGGTGCAAGTATTCCGCAGGGTTTGCCGGCGCGCTCGCACTCTGCAAATATGTGGGCAATAGCGGTCTGAACTTCAGGGTGTGCAGCATTTCCCAGATGACCGTACGTCGCGGCCAGATCTGAAGGCCCTACAAAGACGCAGTCGACCCCGGAAGTAGATGCAATCTCAAATGCGACCTGCACAGCCTGCGGGCTTTCGATCTGGACCGCCACCATGATGTGCTGGTTGATCTCTTGGAAGTAATTTGCCACAGTTCCGTAAAGGTTGCTGCGCTGGGACACCGAGACACCACGCACACCCTCTGGCGGATAGCGGGTAGCGGCTACTGCCCTCACTGCATCGTCGGCGTTTTGAACCATGGGGATGAGAAAGTTATAAAAACCCGCATCCAGCAAACGCTTGATTTCAACTTCATTGTTGCTTGTCGGGCGCACGACTGGCGCACTGCGGCTGTCCTTGAGTGCCATCAGTTGGGGCACAAAGGTGATCACGTCATTGGGCGAATGCTCGCCGTCCAGCAGGATCCAGTCGAAACCGGCCACGCCCAACACCTCGGTGGTGATGTGGCTCGACAGCGATGCCCAGCAGCCAATGAGCCGCTTGCCGGCTTGCAGGTCCTTTTTGAACTGGTTGGGGAATGGGCGGTAGGGTGCGGGGTAGGTCATGGCAATGCCTTGTTGAATCAGGTAATCGGGGCTGGGTTGAACAGCACCAGTGCGTTGTGCAGTTTCCAGTGCTCAGCCCAGGTCTTCTTGCGGCCGCTGGCCACATCCAACATGAGGCGAAATAATTCCCAGCCCATGTCTTCAATCGTTGCCTCACCGTCGGCAATCCGACCCGCATTCACGTCCATCAGGTCGTGCCAACGGCGTGCCAAGTCGGTGCGTGTGGCTACCTTGATCACGGGTACGGCTGCCAACCCATACGGTGTACCTCTGCCGGTGGTGAAGACATGCAAATTCATGCCGGCTGCCAATTGCAGCGTGCCACAGATGAAGTCGCTCGCAGGCGTGGCGGCATAGTGCAAACCCTTGTGATCCAGCTTTTCGCCAGGTGACAACACACCGCTGATGGGCGCCGTGCCGGACTTGATGATGGATCCCATCGCCTTCTCAACGATGTTGGAGAGGCCGCCGGCCTTGTTGCCAGGGGTGGTGTTGGCACTTCGGTCGGCCTGTCCGCGGCCCAGGTAGGCGTCGTACCAGGCCATCTCGCGGGCCATGGCATCGGCGATCTCAGGCGTGGTTGCACGCGCTGTCATTTGCTCGATGGCATCACGCACCTCGGTGGTTTCCGAAAACATGACGGTAGCACCGGCACGCACCAGCAGGTCAGTGCAATAGCCCACGGCAGGATTCGCCGTAACGCCAGAAAACGCGTCACTTCCCCCGCATTGAACGCCCACCACCAGTTCGCTGGCAGGAATAGTTTCACGGCGGCGGGCATTGAGCCGCTCCAGGTGCGCAACGGCGGACGCCAGCACCGAATCGATCATGCTCACGAAGCCTACATGCTTTTCGGCTTGCAGACACACCACGTCCAGCGCCTCGTTCGCTTGTAGGGGTATGGCCCCCGGCGGCAACAGGCGCTCGGGTTGCAGCTTTTCGCAACCCAGGCTGACCACCATGACTTCGCCACCGAAATTGGGATTCCTGGAAATATTGCGCAGGGTTCGTATCGGGATGATGGCATCAGGTGCATCTATGGCCACACCGCAGCCATAAGCATGTTCCAGGCCGATCACGTCGTCCACATGCGGATAGCGTGGCAACAGCTCCGCCTTGATGCGCTGTACCGCATAGTCAACTACGCCGGCCACACACTGCACCGTCGTTGTGATGGCCAGGATGTTACGAGTGGCAACCGATCCATCGGCGTTGCGATAGCCCTCAAAGGTGTAGCCCGTGAGCGGTTCGGCATTCCAGGCAGGGGCAGTTGCCTTGGGCAGGTTGTCCAGGGCACGCGCGTCGGGCATGTGCAGCAGACGCTCATGCACCCAGGCACCAGCCGGGATGTCTTTCAGCGCATAGCCGATGGGAACGTTGTAACGCAGCACGGCAGCGCCTTTGGGTATGGCGGTTAGCGCCACCTTGTGACCCTGGGGCACGCGGTCCACCAGGGTCACGCCATCAGGCAGAACCGAGCCCGCCGGCAGACCACCGTCGTTGACCACGATGGCCACGTTGTCCGCTGCATGCATGCGGATGCTGCGCGGCGAATCCTGCGGAGAAGAGGGGGTCAAACTCATGGGGGTATCAATCAGCTTTGATGTTGCGGGCGCTAATGAGCTTTTGCCAGCGGACGTATTCGGCAGCCTGGTAGGCAACAAACTGTTCGGGGGTGTTGAGCACCAGCTCAAAGCCCAACTCCAGCAGCTTGGGTGCCACGGCCGGGTCTTTGACAGCGGCCACGATCGCGTCGTAGATACGTTTCTTGATGTCAGCCGGCAGGCCTTTGGGTGCCGCCACCGCTTGCCAGGAGTTGACGTTGGATTCCATGACGCCGCTTTCTTCCAGCGTGGGAACGTCCGGCAACAAAGGTGAGCGCTTGGCACTGGTGATTGCCAGTGCCCGGAGCTTGCCGGCCTTGATCTGGGGCAGCGCCGTATTGATGTTCATGAACGACGAATCAACCTGATTGCCCAGCAGGTCTGTCATGACTGGGCCACCTCCCTTGTAGGGAACGTGCACGCCGCTGGTAC
>JBJOJH010000268.1:0-2850 GCA_046046715.1 Pseudomonadota bacterium
CAGGGGGCAAAGTTTGACTACGGCCTTTATACGGTGCCAGCCCGAGGTGGTGCAGACCAAGTGCTGTTGCGCCCCGGCGTGCCGGTGGATGGCCCCGAGTACTCGCCCGACGGGGAGTGGATTTATTTCAATGGCGAGATTGGAGCCACGGTTGCTGGCCATTCACAGCTGTTTCGCATGCGTCCCGACGGCAGTGACCTCGAACAACTGACGCATGACGAACGGGTGAATTGGTTTCCCCACCTGTCGCCGGATGGGCGGTGGATACTCTATTTGAGCTACCCGCCCGGTACGCTGGGCCACCCCGCCAATCGCCAAGTCATCTTGCGCATCAGTGAGACAGCGGGCGGTGCCAGCACCGATCTGGTCAGCTTGCTCGGTGGCCAGGGCACCCTGAACGTGAACAGCTGGGCACCCGACAGCGAGCATTTCGCTTACGTGGCCTATCCTGCTATTTCCCAGTAACAGAGGGGGAGGCGATTGCCTGGTGGGGTGAGGTTCAAGGGGCTGGTGAGGCTGGTCGTCGGTGCTCCGGATCGGGCCGGCCGAACGATGAACCGTTAACGGTTAATCATGCAGCAGGTCCTGCATGAGCCCGCGCACGATGCCCAGCACAGGGGTGGCGGTGCGGCCGGCCAGGGTGACCAAGCCAAAGCGGGCTTTGGCGTCCAGCGCGGGGGTCACAGCCAGTTCGATCAGGTCAGGGGCGCAGGCGCGTATGGCCAGCAGCACGGCGTCGGTTTCGCGCGCGACCTGAGCCAGGCTGGGCAGTTCCTCGCAGCGCAGGGTTACACATTGCGCCGGGTGCGCAGCAGGGCCGTAGCGCTCAACCAGCACGCGTGCCACTTCGTCGCTCAGGGGCGTTGAGGCGATGGGGTAGGCCAGCAACTCATCAAAGGTGATGGTTTCCCGGTCGCACAGCGGGTGCCCGGGTCGGCACAAGAATGCACCTCGCATTTGCTGCAAGAACTCCACACGAAGGTCAGTGGCCGGCTGTGTGGACCGGGCATCGATGACCAATGCGTCCAGGGTGCGTTGCCGCAGGGCTTGCACTAAAAGCTCCGTGCTGCCGCGTGAAATGTCGATCTTGACTTTGGGATATTGCGTGGCCATGCGCATCAGCAGCGCATTCATCAGCATGGCACCGGGGCCCGACCCCATGCCAATTCGGATGTGTCCAGCCAGGCCGGCCTGCATTTGCCGGCCGCTGTCGCGCAGGTCGTTGGCCTCATCAATCAGCACCCTGGCCCGGGCCAGTACCTCTAGGCCAAATGGGGTCAGGATGCTCTGGCGCCCAACCCGGTCGAATAACAAGGAGCCCAGTTCTTCCTCCAGCGCCTGAATACTGCGGCTAAGCGCGGGTTGGGTCACAAAGCAGAGTTCTGCTGCTTGGCTGAAAGAGCCGCCTTCGGCGAGTGCAATCAGGTGTCGAAGCTGTACCAGGGTCATGATGGGCTGTTGGTGCTTGTTGTATGCGCTTGACTCATGCTAAATCGTACAACAATGCATTGGACGATTGTTGGGGCGGTTCCTATGATTTGGCTCAGGCGAAGGGCCTTCCCGGCTCAGCCCAACAAGCGCGGGGCTTAGCCTCCCCAAGTTCAAACTGACAAAGGTGCCGATGCAGGTGCCGCCGAGGAGTACACATGAAACATATCGTCAAACATTCGATTGGCCTGCTGGCCGGCCTGACTCTGGCTTGTGGCGCCGCGATGGCCCAAAGTTCTGCCCCTACCGTCTCCCTGATGGTGCCTTACCCCGCGGGTGGTCTCTCTGACGTGATTGCCCGTCTTGTCAGCCCGGTGCTGGCCAAGCACCTGGACCGGACCGTGATCGTCGAAAACCTGGGTGGCGCAGGCGGTGCCATCGCTGCACAGAAGGTGCTCAGCGCCCCTGCCGACGGCAACATCATTTACCAGGGTTCGCCCAACGAGTTGATCCTCACCCCCATGGCGGT
The DNA here is from genome assembly GCA_046046715.1 of Pseudomonadota bacterium. Lineage (GTDB taxonomy): Bacteria > Pseudomonadota > Gammaproteobacteria > Burkholderiales > Burkholderiaceae_C > JBEEJZ01. The sequence goes on from JBJOJH010000268.1 coordinate 1,958, forward strand.
GGCTGCCGTCAAGCACAAGAGCGAGGATTTCCGCCCAGTGCAATCCATCACGCTCAATGAAATGATTCTGTTCGCGCGCAAAGACTTGCCCGTGAACAACGGTGATGAACTTGCTGCCTACGCTGCCAAGATGGCCAAAGAGGGCAAGCCCGTCACCTACGCCTCGGTGGGCCCAGGCTCGCTTTATCACATCCTGGGCGAGCACATGTCCAAAGTGCTCAACGTTCCCATGACCCACGTCCCCTACAAGGGCGGCGCACCGGCCACGCAAGACCTGATCGGTGGCCAGATCGACATCTTCATCACCCCATATGGCAAGGCATATATTGATCTGGTCGCCACCGGCAAGATCAAGGCGGTTGCGGCACTGTCGGCCGAGCGTCAGGCGCCGTTCAAGTCGGTGCCTACCCTCAGCGAAAGCAAGGCGTTCAAGGGCTTTGTGTTTGATACGTGGCAGACGTATTTCGTGCGCAAGGACACGCCTGAGGCTGTGGTGCAAACCCTGCACAAGGCGCTGAGCGAAGTCGCCAACGACGCTGGTGTGCGCTCTTCGCTCGAATCCCAGGGCATGATCGTTCCCAAGCCTGTGGCACTCGACAAAGTGAGCAAGACTTACACCGAAGAGACCGCTCAGTACCGCGCCATTGCCAAGGCAATCAACCTGCAAGCCCAATAAGGCTGGACGCACGTGACTTATCTTCTGGACGCCATGCACGCTCGGGTGGGTGAGTTCATCCGCTTGCGCCGCGACATACACCGCCACCCCGAGTTGGCTTTTGAAGAGCACCGCACGGCAGCCCTTGTGGCAGAGAAGCTGTCTGATTGGGGCTACGAGGTAGAGCGGGGTGTGGGTGGTACCGGTGTGGTGGGTCGACTGGTACGCGGTACCGGAC
>JBJOJH010000269.1:0-10049 GCA_046046715.1 Pseudomonadota bacterium
ATGTCGGTCATGTTGAGGCAGTGATGAACAATGAATGGCGGCATTGTGCACGTTTTAAATGACCAATTTCGCTCGTACAGTAGGGGGTCCATCCACAGGAGCTTGCCATGGCCAAAAAGTCCGATCCCACCCAGCCAGTCGACCTGAAAGACGCCTTCACACCCGCAGCCATTCAGGACTCGGCCCAGCAAATCTGGCAGGCAGGCCTGGGCGCTTTTGCCAAAGCGCAGGAAGAAGGCTCCAAGGCTTTCGAGGCACTGGTGAAAGAAGGGACTTTGCTGCAGCTTAAAACCCAGGCTGCGGCCGAGGCACGCATCCTGGAAGCCACCAGCAAGATGACCAGCATGGCCAGTGACATCAGCGCCCGTGCCACTGGCCAATGGGACAAACTGGAAACAATTTTTGAAGACCGCGTGGCCAAGGCGCTGAACAAGCTGGGCATGCCGTCCAGCCAGGACCTGAGTGAACTGACAGCCCGCGTGGAAACCCTGACGCGGGCCGTGCAAGCGCTGCAAAGTGCATCTGACACTGGCGTCACCCCAACCGGCGCCCCTGCGGCCAAATCCACAGCCAAAGCCAGAGCTAATCCCAGCGCCAAACCAGCAGCCAAAGCCCGGACCCAGCTCCCTGCCACATCTGCCACACCGGGCAAGGCCAGCTCAGCTGGCAGTCGCCCACGTCGCAGCAAGACCGCCAGCTGATCGACCAGCCCCGACCTCCATAGCCACCGCGCAAGATGGTCAAAAAAGCACCCCGGCGTACTGCCGAACGCATCCTGGAAGCCTCGCTGGCCTTGTTCAACCGCTTTGGCGAGCCCAACGTCTCGACCACGCTGATCTCGTCTGAACTGAGCATCAGCCCCGGCAATCTGTACTACCACTACCCGGCCAAGGAGGAGCTGATCAACGCCCTCTTCGATCGCTTCGAAAAGGCCCTGAACGAGCTGCTTCATGCCAGCGGTGATGTGCGCGATGTGGAAGACGCCTGGTTCTTCATGCACACCCTGTTCGAGCTGATCTGGCAGTACCGCTTTTTATATCGGGATCTGAACGACCTGCTCAGCAAGAACCGCCGGCTGGAGACGCACTTTCAGGCGGTGCTCAAAAACAAGACCCGCTCGGTCACCGCCCTGCTCGAAGGCATGCGTTTTTCTGGCGCCGTGCAAATGGATGCCCGCGAGGTGCGTTCCACTGCCACCAGCATGGTGGTGGTGCTGACCTACTGGCTGAGCTTTGAGTATGTGCGTGACCCGCGTCATGCGATGGAGCCCGACAGTGCCCAGAACGCCTTGCTTGGCGGCGCGCACCATGTGCTGAACTTATTGGCACCCTATCTGCAAGCCCAGCAGCGCCAGCATTTGCTCGGTCTGGTCAGCGCCTACGAGCCGCGCGAGCCATGAGCCTCGGCCGGCTTTAGAAGCCGGCCTGGGTCAGGCCGTTGCAGACGGATTCAGAAGCACATCGAGCTTGCGATTCATCTCGGCTTCGATTCGGGGGCGAAAGGCATCGAACAAGAACCCGAGCTGGGCGCGTATTTCAAACTGCCCGGCATCCACCTGCAAAGTGCCCTTGAAGCCTGGGCGCGCAAATGCCAGCTCGTCGGCCAGTTCCCCCTGCATATAGGTGCAGTTCATGCCGAAGTCGGCTTGAGCCTGCTCGGCCCACTGGGTCGCAATGATGCGTGCCTGCGTCAAGCCCAGGGTGTGCGAGCGCTGGATATGAAGTTCCGCCAAGGAATATCTCCGGTTTGATGTGCTGGCCCATGATAAATGGCACGACCACGGCCGCGAAGCCATTTAGCATGGCACATGCTTTACAAATTCAAGTCCAAAAATACGGGCGACATCATCATGTTGCAGCTCCATGGTCAGCGCATGCTGGAGATCATCGGCAAGGCCACGACAGACGATCCAGCCACAAAGGGGATCCTGTTGCCGGCTGAGATGGGCGCAGCCATCGCCGCGCTGGAAGCGGCGATTGACCATGAAGAGGCCATGCAGAAAGCTGCGATTGCAGAGGCCCTGGCGCGCAAGGAGCCGCCGCCCAAGTTCGAGGCTATCGGCCTGCGGCATCGTGCGCGGCCCTTCATCGACATGTTGCGCCGTTGCATCGCCAGCGATGATGAGGTGGTTTGGGGCGTGTAAACAAAAACGCCCAGCGCGGGCCGGGCGTTTTTGACAGTGAGAAGCTAAAGGTCAGTCAGCGAACTTGCCAGCCGCTTCAAACACTGGCTTGAGTTTGGCGATTTCACCCGACACAAAAGCTTTGTGGCCGTCGGGTTCCATGCGCTTGTCGGTCACCACCACGGCACCCAGGCCCTCTTGGCGCTTGATGAATTCGGGGTCTTTTAAGGCTGCCTTCATGGCGTCGTTCAACTGCTTGAGGACAGCTGGGGGTGTGCCCTTGGGGGCATACATGCCGTGCCAGATGGTCAGGTTAAAGCCCTTCAGACCCATCTCGTTGAGCGAGGGATAGTCTTTCAGGAACTTGTGCTTGAGGCGGTCCTTGGTGGTCACAGCGAAGGCCTTGACCCGACCTGCCTCGATTTGCGAGGTGGTGTTGGTGGTCTGATCACACATCATGTCCACTTGGCCGCCCATCAAGGCGGTCATGGCAGGAGCGGTACCACCGTAAGGGATGGTGGTCATGGCTTCCTTGGCGTTGACCGCCGATTGCCACATCAGGCCACACAGGTGCGACGCAGAACCCAGGCCAGCGTGGGCGATATTGAGCTTGCCGCTGTTGGCGCGGATGTAGTTCTCAAAATCGCGGTAGGTGTTAGCCGGCATGTCGGGCTTGCCAATCAGGGTCATGGGCACGTCGTTGATCATGCCCAGGTACTCGAAGTCTTCCAGGGGCTTGTATTGCAATTTGCGATACAGACCTGCGGTAGCTGCCATACCAATGTGCCAGACCAAGAGGGTGTGCCCGTCGGGGTTGGCCTTGGCCACTTTGGTCGCACCAATGGTGCCGCCAGCGCCGTTGACGTTTTCCACCACAAAGTTGCCACCGGGCAAGGTCTTGCGCATGGCTTCAGCCAGGTCACGGGCTACGCGGTCGGTTGGGCCGCCGGCAGCAAATGGAACCACAAAGGTGATGGGCTTGCTGCTGGGATAACTTTGCGCATGGGCAAACATTGCAGAGGCAGCAGCTGCCACAACCAGTAAACGCTTCATGTCTCAACTCCTCGTAAAAATGAAGGATTAGGTTAAGTCAGCACTTGCGCATACGCAATACGGAAACTACTTATAGGGCTTACCCGAAGCCCTTGCGCAAAGCACTTCTTCGAAACGCACTATTCGAAACGCAACTGTTCGAAAAGCACTTATTTGTAGCTACGCGCGTCTTCGATGACCTTGCCGTCGTTGGGCAAACTGCCGGGCGCCACCAGCTCAACCTCGGCACGCAGCTTGGTCACGTCACGCACCGTTTCAGCCAGTCGCGCCGCCAGACCATCGGCAGCCACAGCTGCTGTCTCGACCTTCAGGCACAGGGCATCCGCCGCCATTTCGCCAGTGACCACCAACCGGGCGCGGGTAACCTCAGGGAACCGCTTGGCGACTTCTGCCACCTGCCCCGGGTGCACGAACATGCCACGCACCTTGGTGGTTTGGTCGGCACGCCCCATCCAGCCCTTGATGCGCTGTGCCGTGCGGCCCGTGGGGCAACAACCAGGCAAGATGGCAGACAAATCGCCCGTTCCAAAGCGGATCAGGGGGTAATCGGGATTGAGTGTGGTGATGACCAGTTCGCCCACCTCGCCCTCAGGCACGGGGTCGCCGGTGCCGGGGCGCACAATTTCGACGATCACACCTTCGTCCAGCACCAGGCCCTCACGCGCCGCGGTCTCGTAGGCAATCAAGCCCAGGTCCGCAGTGGCATAGCACTGGTAGCCGGCCACACCACGCTCGGCCAGCCAGTCGCGCAAACTGGGAGGAAAGGCCTCGCCAGACACCATAGCCTTGCTCACGCTGGGCAGTGGCACACCGAGTTCGGCCGCTTTTTCGACAATGATCTTCAAGAAACTGGGGGTGCCGATGTAGCCCGCCGGTCGCAGTTCGGCCATGGCCGCCACCTGCTGCTCGGTCTGACCGGTGCCCCCCGGGAACACCGTACAACCCAGGGCATGGGCACCTGTCTCCATCATCGACCCGGCCGGTGTGAAGTGGTAGCTGAAACTGTTGTGGACCAGCTCGCCAGGCCTGAAGCCGGCGGCAAACATCGCCCGAGCCATGCGCCAGTAATCGGCGCGCGTGCCCTCGGGCTCATAAATGGTGCCTGGGCTGGCAAAAACCCGGCGCATGCCTGCGCCAAAGCGCAGGGCAGAGAAGCCACCAAACACGTCGCTGGCACGCAGGGCCTGCTGGCGTTCGAGCAGCTCATATTTACGTATCACCGGCAGTCCGGCCAACGCGGAACGGCTGTTGACATTAGCCGCATCTACTCCCTGCAGCAAGGCAGCAAACGCTCCCGTGTTGCGCTGGGCATGTGCCACTTGGGCCGGCAATGCCGACATCAACGCAGCCTCGCGTTCGGCAGGGTCGCGGGTCTCCAGCGCGTCAAAAAATTCACTCATTGCCCACAACTCCTGTAACTACAAACAAGGCCACAGCCCTAGTGCCAAAGCGCAGCGAGACTTGACGGGGCTGTTCGTCAGGCAAGCCAGCGCTTACGGCGCTTGTAGCTCTTCACATCCTTGAAAGACTTGCGTTCGCCGCCACCAACGCCCAGGTAAAACTCTTTCACGTCTTCGTTGCTGGCCAGGTCTTTAGCAGCACCGTCCATCACCACGCGACCGCTTTCCATGATGTAGCCGTAGTCGGCATAGCGCAGTGCCATATTGGTGTTCTGCTCGGCAATCAGGAAGGTGACCTTTTCCTTCTGGTTCAGGTCTTTCACGATCTCGAACACCTCTTCCACGATTTGTGGCGCCAGGCCCATGGAGGGCTCGTCGAGCAAGACCATGCTGGGGTTAGCCATGAGCGCGCGGCCAATGGCGCACATCTGCTGCTCGCCGCCAGAGGTGTAGGCGGCCTGGCTGGTGCGGCGCGTTTTGAGGCGCGGGAAATAGTTGTAGACCTTCTCCAGGTTGCGCGCAATCTCACCCTTGTCGGATCGGGTGTACGAACCGGTCATGAGGTTTTCCTCGATGGTGAGGTGGGCAAAGCAATGCCGCCCCTCCATCACCTGCACCACACCCCGGTTCACCAGCTCGGCCGGAGAGAGGTTCTCGATGCGGTCACCGCGCAACTCGATGCTGCCCTTGGTGACCTCGCCGCGCTCGCCCTTAAGCAGGTTGGAGACTGCTCGCAGGGTGGTGGTTTTGCCGGCGCCGTTGCCACCGAGGATGGACACAATGCCGCCCTCCGGCACCTGCAGGGACACGCCCTTGAGCACCAGAATGACGTGGTTGTAGATGACCTCGATACCGTTGACGTTAAGAACAATGTTGGGAGTGCTCATGGCTGTTCCGTTTGTAAGCAACTGCAAATCCGGCGCGGCCAGACTTGCAGTTGGCGGCTCGCAAGAACCGCTCAACTTGGACCGACCCGATCAGGTCGGTCCGCCGACGCAGATCAGGATTGGCAGTCAGCCGGGGTACGGCGTGTCAGCTTCTTCTCGGCAGCGTACTTGTCAGCATATTGCTTGACCAGCGGCTTGATGATGGAGGTGTCGGCCTCGATCCAGTCAGAGGCAAAGGTCCACTTCTTGCCGTCCCAGGTATGGATACGGGCAGCACGTGAGCCTTCGTGGTCCAGGCAGGACGTGCTGATGGGCTTCATGACCGTGCCCAGGCCCAGCTTGTCCAGCGCCTTCTGGTCCAGCGTCAGGTTTTCCAGGCCCCAGCGAATCTGCTCGCCGTTCATGACCTTGCCCTTGCCGTAACGCGACTGGGCTTGACGCACGCCTTCCACCGCCAGCGCAGCACTCACCATGCCGCGGTTGTACAGGGTGGTACCCACTTCATCAGCAGGTCCGGTGCCGGCATTTTTGCCATGGACAAATTTCTTCATGTCATCAATCACCTTGCCACCTTCGCCGGTGACTACCAGGCCGCTGTAGCCCTTGGCTGCCTCGCCCACGTCCTTGACGTCAGGCTCGCCGGCAGACCACCACACGCCATACATCTTGTCGCGCGGGTAGCCCGTGGCCACAGCTTCTTTCAGGGCGGCGGAGTTCATCACGCCCCAGCCCCACAGCAGCACGTAATCTGGGCGCTTCTGGCGAATCTGCAGCCAGGTGGCTTTTTGCTCCACACCTGGGGCGGTCACTGGCAGCAGGGTCAGCTCAAAGCCTTGCATCTTGGCGCGCTCTTCCAGCAGGGGAATCGGCTCTTTGCCATAGGGGCTGTCGTGGTAAACCAAGGCAATCTTCTTGCCCTTGATATTGCCGCCTTCTTTCTTGGTGATGTGCTGCATCAGGATGTCGGCACCCGACCAATAAGTGCCCATCAGCGGGAAGTTCCATTTGAAAACACCACCGTCGCTGGACTCGGAACGGCCATAGCCGCCGGTGATGAGGGCGTTCTTGTCAGCAGGTGCCTTTTCGGTCAAGGCAAAGGTGATGCCAGTGGACAGGGGCTGGAAGATCGTGCCCTGCGCCTTGCTCTTCAGGCGCTCGTAGCACTCCACACCGCGGTCGGTGGCATAGGCGGTGTCGCACTCTTCGGTGGTGATCTTCACGCCGTTGATGCCGCCGTCACGTGCATTGATGAGCTTGAAGTAGTCGGAATAACCGTTGGCCCATGGCACACCATTGGGCGCATAAGCGCCCGTGCGATAAGGCAGGGAGGGAAGGAACTGCTCCTTGGCCTGCGCGTAGGCCGGGCTGGCCACCAGGGCCGATGCACCCGCCGCTACCGCAGCAACGGCGAGGATGAGTTTGCGAAGTTTCATGCTTGTCTCCTGTTAAAAATTGACTGTCAACAAAACCAATGAACCACCATCAGTGCGGGAACGGCCAAATCCGCATTTTTTGCTTGCCCACACTCCACAACTTGGCCAAACCGTGCGGCTCCACAATCAGGAACCAGACGATCAGGGCACCAAAAATCATCTGCTCGGCATGGGTCAACGCCGCAGTGCTGACCTCAACACCCACCAAGGCACCTGCCCAGGGCAAAGTCTGGTTGATGATGATCGGCAGCACCACGATGAAGGCCGCGCCAAAAAAGCTGCCCATGATGGAACCCATGCCGCCCAGAATCACCATGAACAGCAGCTGAAAGGAGCGGTCTACCGAGAAGGCCGCCGGCTCCCAGGAGCCCAGGTGCACAAAAGCCCACAAGGCACCAGCCACGCCCACAATGAAGGAGCTCACGGCAAAGGCGCTTAACTTGGCATACATGGGCCGAATGCCTATGACCGACGCCGCCACGTCCATATCGCGTATCGCCATCCACTCACGACCGATGGCACCCCGCACCAGGTTTTTAGCCAGCAAGCCAAACACCACCAGAAATCCCAGGCAAAACAGGTATTTCTGAACCGGCGAGTTAATGGGCAGGCCCAAGACCTGCAAATCAGCCACAGAAGCCGTGCCCGATGCGGAGTTGTTGGTAAACCACTTGATGCGCAGGAAGGCCCAATCACAAAAGAATTGCGCGGCCAGGGTCGCCACGGCCAGATACAGGCCTTTCACCCGCAAACTGGGGATGCCGAAGAACATGCCCACCAGGGTTGCGAACACACCGCCCGTGAGCAGGGCCAGGATCAAGGGCATGCCCTCGACCCGCACAAAAGTGTTGTAGGCCGCATAGGCGCCCACCGCCATGAAGGCACCCGAGCCCAGCGAGATCTGGCCGCAGTAGCCCACCAGGATGTTCACGCCCAGCGCCGCCAGGGACAGGATCACGAAGGGAATCAGGATGGCCCGGAACAGGTACTCGTCGGCTAGCAGCGGCACGCCCACGAAAGCGAATGCAATCAGCGCCAGCACCGCCCAGCGGTCCTGGGCGATGGGGAAGATTTGCTGATCGGCCCGGTATGAGGTCTTGAACTGGCCGTTTTCTCTGTAGAACATGGTCTTTCCTCAAACGCGATCGATGATCTTCTCGCCAAACAGCCCTTGTGGCCGGATCAGCAGGAAACCCAGGGCCAACACGTAGGCAAACCAGATTTCGATACCGCCGCCGACGAACGGCCCAAGGAACACCTCGGACAGCTTCTCGCCCACACCGATGATCAGCCCGCCGATGATGGCGCCCGGAACCGAGGTGAGCCCACCCAGAATCACCACTGGCAAGGCACGCAGTGCCACGGTAGACAGGGAAAACTGCACGCCCAGTTTGGAGCCCCAGATCACGCCCGCCACCAGCGCCACGATGCCTGCGACAAACCACACGATGACCCAGATGCGGTTCAGCGGAATGCCAATGGATTGCGCCGCCTGGTGATCGTCAGCCACCGCACGCAGGGCACGACCGGTCGATGTCTTTTGAAAGAACAAGGACAGCAGGCCCACCAGCAAGGCCGCGATCACGGCAGCGACCAGGTCTTCCTTGTTGATCATGATGCCGCCTTCAAACATGCTCTCGAAGGCAAAAATCGGGTCCTTGGGCATGCCCACATCGATCTTGTAAATGTCGCTGCCGAAGATGGATTGGCCCAGGCCGTCCAGAAAGTAAGTGATGCCCAGGGTAGCCATCAGCAGCGTGGCACCTTCCTGGTTGACCAAGTGGCGCAGCACCAGGTTTTCAATACACCAGGCCACCACCAGCATGACCAGCACCGCCAGCACAAAGGCGATCAGGTTGGCGGCTACTGGGCTGTCCATGCCGGTCCACTGGGGCACCCACTCGGCAAAACGCGCCATGGCCAGCGCGGCAAACAGCACCATGGCCCCCTGCGCAAAATTGAACACGCCGGAGGCCTTGAAGATGAGTACAAAGCCCAGTGCCACCAGCGAGTACAGCATGCCGGCCATCAGGCCACCAAACAGTGTTTCCAGGAAAAATCCCATCGCGCGCTCCTTCAGTGTTCCGTGCCGAGGTAGGCCCGGATCACGTCTTCATTGTTGCGGACGTCATCGGGGGCACCGTCGCCAATCTTTTTGCCGTAGTCCAGCACCACCACCCGGTCAGAGATGTCCATCACCACGCCCATGTCGTGCTCGATCAGCACCACGGTGGTTCCAAATTCGTCATTCACGTCCAGGATGAAGCGGCACATGTCCTGCTTTTCCTCGACGTTCATACCAGCCATGGGCTCGTCGAGCAGCAGCACCTGAGGCTCCAGCGCCAGCGCACGTCCGAGGTCAACCCGCTTTTGCAGGCCGTAGGGCAACTGGCCCACGGGTGTCTTGCGATAAGCCTGGATTTCCAGAAAGTCGATGATGCGTTCGACCTTTTCCCGGTGCTCGGTTTCCTCACGCTCGGCGGGGCCAATACGCAGCGCCTGCAGGAAGATATTGCTCTTCATGCGCAGGTTGCGACCACTCATGATGTTGTCCAGCACGCTCATACCCTTGAACAAGGACAGGTTCTGGAAGGTGCGGGCAATACCCATGCGGGCCACATCGGGGCTGTCCATGTGGTTGAAGGTCTTGCCCCGAAAGGTGATGCTGCCTTCTTGCGGCGTGTACACCCCGTTGATGCAGTTCAGCATGGAGCTCTTGCCGGCGCCGTTGGGGCCGATGATGGAGCGGATCTCATGCTCACGCACATTGAAGGAGATGTCGGTCAGGGCCTTCACACCACCAAAGCGCAGACTGATGTTGTTGACGTCCAGAATGACGTCGCCGATGTGTTTGGTCATAGGGGGCCTCGTGCTCTCAGGCGGCGGCTTTCACCGGGGCAAAGGTTTTCGCGTCCGAGATCTTCAGGGTGGCGCTGACACTGCCGGTACGGCCGTCTTCAAACTTCACCGTGGTCTCGATGTACTGCTCGGACAAACCGCCATACAGTGCATCGACCAGCGGCTGGTATTTCTCTGCAATGAAGCCACGGCGGACCTTGTTGGTGCGGGTGAGCTCGCCATCGTCGGCATCAAGCTCCTTGTGCAGCACCAGGAAGCGGCTGACCTGGCTGCCGGCCAGCAAATCATCGGCCGA
>JBJOJH010000270.1:0-4128 GCA_046046715.1 Pseudomonadota bacterium
CGAGGAAGACCGGGCACGGGCAGCCGCGAGCCCGGCGCGCTCCATCGCCGCCCCGCAAGGCAAGGCGGGCGCCCTGCCCCTGCGCTCGCCGGTCACCGGGGTGGTCTTGCGCATCAACCAGGCCAGCGACAACACCGTCACCCCCGGCACAGCCTTGCTGGACGTTGGAGACCCACAAAGCCTGGAGGTGGTCTGCGAGCTGCTCACGCCCGATGCCGCACAGGTACAAGTCGGCCAGCTCGCACGCATCGACCGCTGGGGTGGCCCCGCGCAATTCGCCGTGGTTCGCAGGGTGGAGCCGGCAGCTTTCACCAAGGTGTCGGCTCTGGGGGTGGAAGAGCAACGCACCAAGGTACTGATGGACTTTCGGAAGTCGTCAGATACAGGATCGGGCATGCAAGTCATCCCCGCCGCGCGCCTGGGCGACGCCTACCGGGTGAGCGTCAGCATCATCACCCACACAGAGTCGGCAGCACTGCAGGTGCCGGTGGGGGCCGTATTCAGCCACGGCGAAGGCCAGGCTGTTTACCGCATTGAAAAAAATCGTGTGCAACTGCAAGCCGTGACGCTGGGAGGGCGGCAGGGCACCATGGCCTGGATACAAAGTGGGCTGACACCCGGGCAAGTCGTCGTGCTTTACCCAGGGGCAGGCCTGAAGGACGGCAGCCGGGTTCGAATTCGAGCGCCCTGAGGCTGCCAGCACCCGAACATCGAGATAGTCTTGCGTCGGCCGCGCAACCGGTGCGAGGCTTCAGTGAAAATGCGGCATGCCTATTTCCAAGCCTGCATTTCAACCAGAGCCGTCTTTCAACCACGGCCAGGTGCCCAAAACCGCCATTCTCCTGTGTAACCTGGGCACGCCCGACGAGCCCACCGCACCGGCGGTGCGGCGCTATTTGGCAGAGTTTCTGGCCGACCACCGCGTGGTGGAAATCCCCAAGCTGCTGTGGATGCTGATCCTGCACGGCATCATCCTGCGGGTGCGACCAGCCAAATCTGCTGCCAAATATGCTTCGATCTGGACCGCAGAAGGTTCGCCTCTGAAGGTCTGGACCGAGAAGCAGGCCCTATTGCTGCAAGACACCCTGGTCAAACAAGGTCACCAGGTGCAGGTGACTTACGCCATGCGATATGGCAACCCATCAATTGCCAGCCAGCTTGATGCGCTCAAGGCGCAAGGCGTCACCCGAGTGCTTATCCTGCCGGCTTACCCGCAGTACTCGGGCACCACCACGGCCAGCCTGTTTGACGCCGTCTACGGCTGGGCCAGCCGGACCCGCCTGGTCCCGGAGCTGCGCTTTGTCAACCATTATCACGACGACCCGGGCTACATCAGCGCGCTGGCGGGCAAGGTACGGGCCCACTGGCAGGAACACGGTCGCCCTGAACAACTGGTGCTGAGTTTTCACGGCGTGCCGGAGCGCACCCTGCAGCTGGGCGACCCCTATCACTGCGAATGCCACAAAACGGCACGCCTGCTGGCGACCGAACTGGGCTTGGCGCCAGACCAATACAAGGTAACGTTTCAATCCCGCTTCGGCAAAGCCAAATGGCTGCAACCCTACACCGAGCCCACGCTCATCGAGATGGCAAAGGCAGGCATAGGTCGGGTGGATGTGATGTGCCCGGGCTTCACCAGTGACTGCCTGGAAACGCTGGAAGAAATATCCCAGGAGGCGCGTGAGGCGTTTCTGCACGCAGGCGGCAAGGGGTTTCAGTACATCGCCTGCCTCAACGACAGCGATCCTTGGAAACAGGCACTGTCGGACATCACCGCGCAGCACTTGGCAGGCTGGCCGACGCTATCGGCTCCCGATGCAGCTGCGCTGTCCTTGTCGAGGCAACAAGCACTGGCCATGGGTGCAAAGCACTAAGCGCCGATCGCCATACCCATTTTTTCGATCTCTGGCGCCTTTGGCAAGCGCTGGGCTCAACGGCTTTGGGCTCAACGACTTATGAGCCGGTTTTACCGCCCAGGCGAAACAGCCGCGGCAACACCAGCACCGCCAACACGACGACCAACAGTGTCACCGACATCGGGCGCTGCAGAAAGATCATGGCACTGCCTTCGCCGATGGAGATGGCGTTGCGCAACTGGGCCTCGGCCAAGGGGCCCAGAATCATGCCCACCAGCACTGGCGCCGTGGGAAAACTAAACCTCCGCATCACCAGGCCCAGCACGCCGATGGCGTAGAGCAAAAACAAGTCGAAAGCGCTTTGCCGCATGCCGTAGGCCCCCACCGTGGCAAACACCAGAATACCTGCGTAAAGCTGGGGCTTGGGCACCTTGAGCAGCTTGACCCACAGCCCCACCAAAGGCAGGTTCAAGACCAGCAACATCACGTTGCCGATGTAAAGCGAAGCGATCAGGGCCCACACCAGGGCTGAGGCGCTGCTGAACAACTGAGGTCCAGGCTGGATACCGTAATTCTGGAAGGCCCCCAGCAAAATGGCCGTGGTGTTGGACGTGGGAATACCCAATGTCAGTAACGGAATAAGAGCGGCAGTCACCGTCGCGTTATTGGCGGCCTCGGGGCCTGCCACGCCTTCGATGGCGCCTTTGCCACCAAACTCGGCCTTGTGTTCACCCTTGGCGAGCTTTTTCTCGGTGGCGTAGCTCAAAAAGGTCGGGATCTCTGTTCCACCCGCTGGAATACAACCAAAGGGCGCACCGATGGCGGTACCGCGTAACCACGCCGGAATCGACCGACGCCAGTCGCTGGCCGTCATGGTGACGCGGCTCATCCGGTTCTCGGACTCCACAACTCGCCCCTCAAACAGCACCGCATGCAGGGCCTCAGCCACGGCAAACAGGCCCACCGCCACCAGCACAATTTCAACGCCGTCCAGCAACTCGGGCACACCACCGGTGTAGCGCGCCTGGCCCGTGATCTGGTCCATGCCAACCAGCCCTGCAGCAAGTCCGATAAACAGCGCCGTCAGCCCGCGCACCGTGCTTTGGCCCAAAACAGCACTCACGGTGGTGAAGGCCAAAAGCATCAGTAAAAAGTACTCCGGGGGGCCCAGCTTCACAGCAAACTCGGCCACCACCGGTGCAAACATCGTCACCAGTACCGTGGCAATGGTGCCGGCCACGAAAGAGCCGATGGCCGACGTTGCCAGCGCAGCACCCGCCCGGCCACTCTTGGCCATCTTGTTGCCTTCCATGGCCGTGACCATGGTGGCGGTTTCACCTGGCGTGTTGAGCAGAATGGACGTGGTGGAGCCACCGTACATCGCACCGTAATAAATGCCGGCAAAGAAAATCATGGAGGCTGTGGCCTCCACTTTGGCAGTGATGGGCAGCAGCATCGCAACCGCCGTGGCCGGGCCGATGCCGGGCAACACACCCACCGCGGTGCCCAAGGCACAGCCCACAAAGGCCCAAAGCAAGTTGATGGGCGTGCCGGCAGTGATAAAGCCCTGCAATAGTTGATCCCAGATTTCCATCACAGCCACCCGCTTTGTGTGAGACCAGGCAGATTGATGCCCAGAAATTGCGTAAACATCCAGTACACCGGGGCTGCAATCAGCAGGCCGGTCACCAGATCAGTCACCCAGCTTTGCAAGCCAGCTTCAGCATGGCCAGCCGCATTGCGCAAACCACGCGCCGCCATCACAAAGCACAGGGTGCAGCTCAGTATGAAACCCAGCGTGGTAATGAGTGCCGCGTTCAGCAACAGGCCGGCTGACATCCAGACAAAGCCTGGCCAGTACGGCTGGTCTTCCGACACCTCATCCATGTGCGCAAAGCCGCCATGGCGGGCTTGGTAAAACATGACCACGCCGCACAGAAGAAGGCAGGCCGACACCACCCACGGCAAAAAGTTGGGGCCCACACCGGCATAGCCTGAATCGGCCGGAATGCTAAAAGCCCCCAAGGCCAAACCGAGCGCCACCAGAATGACGCCCAGGGCCACCAGGGTTTGCAAAAAAGAGGATGTGGCGGGTGGTGCGTGTTGTTGCATGGCAGAGCTCGCAAAAAACAAGTGTCTATCGTCAAAACGCCGACCCAGCCCACCCGGGGCCAAGTCGGCGCAGGTCAGGCAAGCGCGTCTTAAATCATGCCGGACTTGACCATGGTCGCCCGCAGGGAGGCAAAGTCATCGTCGACGAACTTCTCAAACG
>JBJOJH010000271.1:0-10276 GCA_046046715.1 Pseudomonadota bacterium
GGTGTGCGCTCAGTCACCGCGCACCAGCTGCGTCTCGCATGGCAGCCCCTGAAATTGCTGGATCGACAACTGGTGGTCGACCAGTTGAGCGCTGAGAAGCTGCAGCTGCACTTACCGACCGACGACACGCCCCTGCAAATCCCGCAAGACCTGCAACTGCCGCTGCTAGTGGATGCCCACCTACGCATCGACGACTTGAGCTGGGAAAGCTCGGATACGCCCGATGAAGCCACCGCACCGCAGGCCAGCGCGCTGGTCGGCCACTACGGCTTTGACGGCACCCAGCACCGCCTAACGCTGACCCAGGCGCGCCTGGCAGATGGGCAATATCAGGGGCAGATCGAGCTCGGGGCGACGGCACCGCTGCTGCTAAAAGCATCTGCCCAAGGCGAGCTTCAAACGCAGGTGCCGGGTAAAGGCCGGCCGCTGACACTGACCGCCGCAGCCGTGGCCACAGGTCCCCTGGGCGGCGCAGACCCCCGGCTGCAGGTGCAGGCTTCCTTGCAAAGCCAGTCCGGCTTGGCCACCGTCGCCATGCAGGCCTCGCTCAAGGCCCAATGGCAACCCGGGGCGGCACAGCCCCTGTCGCAACTTGAGGCCCGGTTTTCTGGGCTCAATCTGGCGGCACTCTGGCCGCAGGCACCGCTCACCCAAGTCACGGGCCAGGTAGAGGTGCTGTCTATTCAAGTTCTGTCTGTGCAAGGGCC
This sequence comes from Pseudomonadota bacterium, assembly GCA_046046715.1. Lineage (GTDB taxonomy): Bacteria > Pseudomonadota > Gammaproteobacteria > Burkholderiales > Burkholderiaceae_C > JBEEJZ01. Next base: position 708 of record JBJOJH010000271.1, read on the forward strand.
GGCAAACCACCCATTGACATCCACCTGGCAGGCAACGGGACAGATGAGCAACGCCCTGCCCGGCCCTTGGGACCATCAGCGCTTGCCCCTCAAAACCCTGCAGCTGGACCTGACGCACGACCAAGGCGCGTGGCGCATCAACACCCTGAACGCTAGCGTTGACGGTGGCCGGATCCAAGTCCAGGGCCAGTTATCGACCGGCACGACGGGCAAGGTGGGCACAAGGGGCACGCGGCCCAGGTGGGAGGGCCGCGCAGAGGTTCAGAACCTCAACCCGGCGGCCTTGCACAGCCGGTTAGCACCAGCCCGGCTGCTAGGCAAGTTATCAGCCCACACAGACGACCAGGGCCTGGCCTTTCAGGCGCAGCTCAACACCGCCACTTCGGCGCCCTCACTTAGCCCGGTGCCGGGACTGGGCCTGCGGCACCTGCAGGCTCAAGGCCACTGGCAGGCTCCGTGGTTGCGCTTGTCGGCACTGACTCTCAGCACCAGCGATGCCAGCCTGAGCGGCACGGCCAGCATTCAGACGCAGGCACTTTCGGGCCAGGCCGATCTGAAGCTGCACCTGCCCGGCACACAGGCCACCGTGCAAGGCGATCTGGCTCAGCAGTCTGGCCAGGGTAAGGCCCGCATTCAGGTGACGGACGCGCAAGCAAGCCGGCGCTGGCTGGCCGCGCTGCAGGGTATGCCAGCGGCGCTGGCCCCGCTGAGCACCCACGGCCAGGCCACCCTGGCATTGGGCTGGGCGGGCGGCTGGCGGCAGTGGCAAACCGGCACGGGCAGCGATCTGATGCTGGACGCGCAACTGCAAACACCCCAGCTCACCCTGCAAACCAGCCCAGAGGCCCCTGAATGGCAGGCCCGAGAGGTGTCCGTCACGCTGCGCGGCCATCCACAGACGATGGATGTGCAATGGCAGGGTCGCCTGCACACGGGTGAACAGGCCCTGCGCCTAAACAGCCGCGCGCAGCTCAGCCGCCTATCCGCTGGCAACTGGCAGGCCCAGCTGGCGCCCACCACCGTGTCCTGGCAAAGCGGGCGCCTCACCCCGCCCTGGACCCTGAGCACGCAGCAGCCACTGGTCGTGCGGGCAGGCGCGCAGGGGCGTGATTTCACAGTCACCGCCGAGGGCGCCCAGGCCCAGCTTGCGGGCCCGCTGCCCGGCTCGGTAACAGTGCAGTGGCAGCCTATGCGCTGGCAACACACCCCGACCCAAAACCTCATCCGTACCGACGGCCGGGTGATCGGCATCCCCTTGGCGTGGCTGGAGAGCTGGGGCCAAAGTGGTGTGCCGGCCACCACCTTGCGCGGCGACCTGCTGGCCGATGGCGCGTGGCACCTGGAGCTGGCCAACACCCTGAAGGCACAGTTTTCACTGGAGCGCAGCCGTGGCGATTTGCGCCTGCAAGCCGGCGACAAGGACGCGGGCCTGGACGCCGGCATCCGGGTCGCCCGACTGGCGCTGAACATTGAGGACACCCAAGCACACGCCCGGCTGGATTGGGACAGCCTGCGCGCCGGGCAACTGCAGGCCGACGTGCGCACCGAGCTCAAGCACGACGCCGACGGCTGGCACTGGCCTGCGCAAGCCCCGCTGGCAGGGCAGGTGCAGGCTCGGCTGCCGCAGCTGGGCGTCTGGTCGGTGCTGGCACCGCCCGGCTGGCGGGTGCGTGGCACGCTGAACTCGAACATCACCTTGTCTGGCACACGCGCCCAGCCGCTCTGGCATGGCGACTTGAACGCAGACCAACTGGCGCTGCGCTCGGTGGCCGAGGGCATTGAGTTCAGCAACGGCGAGCTGCGAGCCAGCCTCAACGGCCAAGGCATGGACATCCTGCACTTTCGCCTGCTGGGGGCCGGCGGCGAGGGTGGCGGGGAGCTCACCGCGACCGGCCGGGCCCGCTGGGCCGCCCCACCGGGCGCTACGGCGTCAGATGCCGGCCTAAAAGTGACCCTGGACGCCAACGCCCGCAAGCTGAAAGTATCCGCGCGCGCGGACCGGCGCCTGGTGGTGTCGGGGCAAATGCGCGTGGCCTTGACCGCCAGACAACTTCAGGCCCGCGGCAGCCTGCGCGCCGACCAGGCCCTGTTGATGCTGCCGGACGAAGACACACCCGCCCTTGGGGCAGATGTGGTCGTCCGCACCACCCGCCCGGCCTTGGGCGCCCCCCAGCCCAGCGCCAGCACCCGCACCAACGCGGCCTTTGAAACCGACATCGACCTGGCTCTGGATGCGGGCGATGACTTTCAGGTACGCGGGCGCGGGCTCAGCACCCGTCTGGCTGGCAGTGTGCGTCTGGTGCGCGCCACCAAAGACAGTGCCCCGCGTCTGAACGGCGAATTGCGCACCGTGCGCGGCACCTACAAGGCCTATGGTCAGCAGCTGGACATCGAGCAAGGGGTCTTGAGATTTACCGGCCCCTACGACAATCCCGGCCTGGACATCCTGGCCCTGCGGCCCCATCTAGTCGTGAAGGTGGGCGTGCAGGTCACAGGCACGGTCTTGTCGCCACGGGTGCGCTTGTATGCCAACCCCGAACTGCCCGAGGCTGACAAATTGGCCTGGCTGGTGCTGGGCCGTGGGGCCGCCAGCGGAGGGGCAGAAGCTGCCGTGCTGCAGCAAGCGGCTATGGCCCTGCTGGGCGGCGCCGGTCGCCCCCTGAGCGGGGGGTTGGCAGAAGCCCTGGGCCTGGACGAGCTCTCCTTCAGGGGCGCCACTTACGGCGATACAGGCACCACCACCGGCGCCACAGTCACCCTGGGCAAGCGCCTCTCCAGGGATTTTTATGTGGCCTTCGAGCGCGGTCTGGCTGGCACCGTCGGCACGGTCTACATCTTCTACAACCTGTCTCGCCGCCTTACGCTACGCGCCCAGACCGGCGAGCAAAGCGCCATCGATGTGATTCTGACCGTGCCCTACGACTGACCCCGGGGCCAAGCACGGCCAGCCCCTACAATTCCGCCTCCCTCGCCATAGTTCAATGGATAGAACGAGTGCCTCCTAAGTGCTAGATGTAGGTTCGATTCCTACTGGCGGGACCACACAGAGCAATCGCCACCGTGCACAACGGCCCAATGCGGCTCTTTGCGGGCTCAAACCGTGAGCCCGAACGTCTGTACCATGGCAGCAAACACCAGGGCGGATTGAAGTCATTTGCATCGTGCATTCCGCCTGAATCTGCTTCATCGGCGCTGAACTTCGATTCCCATGGCCATCAAAAAATCCGACCTGTATTCCTCCCTTTGGGCCTCTTGCGACGCATTGCGCGGGGGCATGGATGCCAGCCAGTACAAAGACTATGTGCTGTTCATGCTGTTCATCAAATACGTGAGCGATAAATACGCCGACAGCGACGACTTTGCCCCCGCCGTGGTCATCCCCCAGGGGGCCAGCTTCAAAGACATGATCGCCCTGAAGGGCAAGAGCGACATTGGCGACAAGATCAACACCCAGATCATTCAGCCGCTGATCGACGCCAACAGCAAGCTGGCCCGCAGCGACTTCCCTAATTTCAACGATCCTGATAAGTTGGGTGAAGGCTCTGAGATGGTCGAGCGGCTGGGCAACCTGATTGCCATCTTCCAAAAGCCCGAGCTGGACTTTTCGCAAAACCGCGCCGACCACGACGACATCTTGGGCGATGCGTATGAGTTCCTCATGCGCCACTTCGCGCAAGACTCAGGCAAAAGCAAAGGCCAGTTCTACACCCCCAGCGAGGTGAGCCGCATACTGGCCAAAGTGCTGGGCGTTGGCCCAGACAACACCACCGCCAAAACCACCGCATACGACCCCACCTGTGGTTCAGGTTCGTTGCTGCTCAAAGTAGCCGCCGAAGCCGGCAAGCAAATCACCCTGGAAGGCCAAGAAAAAGACGTGACCACAGCGGGCTTGGCCCGCATGAACATGATCTTGCACGACTTCCCCACGGCCAACGTGCTGAGCGGCAACACGCTGACCAGCCCGAAGTTCAAAGAAGGCGAACAGCTGCGCACCTACGACTACGTGGTGGCCAACCCGCCGTTCAGCGACAAAGAGTGGAGCACTGGCCTGACCCTGGGCGACAGCGGCGCAAGCGACCCGTATCAACGCTTTGGCTGGGGCGTGCCGCCACCCAAGCAGGGCGACTACGCCTACCTCATGCACATCATCCGCAGCATGAACAGCACCGGCAAAGCCGCCTGCATCTTGCCGCACGGCGTGCTGTTCAGGGGCAATGCCGAGGCGGTGATTCGCGAGAAGCTCGTCACCTCGGGCATCTTGAAAGGCATCATCGGCCTGCCTGCCAACCTGTTTTATGGCACGGGCATACCGGCCTGCGTGCTGGTGCTGGACAAGCAAAACGCCAACGCCCGCAAGGGTGTGATGATGATTGACGCCAGCAAAGGCTTCATCAAAGACGGCAATAAAAACAAGCTTCGCGAGCAAGACATCCACAAAATCGTCGATGCGTTTGACAAGCTCGAAGACGTACCTGGCTATGCCCGCATGGTGCCGCTCGATGAAATTGCCAGCGACAAAAACGCCTACAACCTCAACCTGCCGCGCTACATCGACAGCACAGAGCTTGAGGACATTCAAGACCTGCAAGCCCACATGACGGGCGGCATTCCCAACCGCGACCTGGACGCACTGGCCGCCTACTGGAAGGTCATGCCCGGCTTGCGCAACATGTTGTTCAAGCCCCTGCGCGAAGGCTATGCCCAGCTACAGCAACCCATGAACGAGGTGAAAGCCGCCGTGCTGGCCCACCCCGAGTTTGTGGCCTTCAACACCCAAGCCACCAGCAGCTTTGCCGCATGGCAAGCGCGCAACCTGCCCGCCCTGCAGGGCATACACCCAGGCGACAAACCCAAAGCCCTGGTGGAGCAACTGGCCGAAGACCTACTGGCCACCTTCAAGCCCGTGCCCCTGGTGGACGCGTATGACGTGTACCAACACCTCATGGACTACTGGGCTTCAGCGATGCAAGACGACGTGTACCTGCTGGTGCAAGACGGCTGGGCCAGCGCCCGGACTCTGCGCGAAGTGGTGCAGGTCAAAAACAAAGACAACAAACTGGTGTGGCCCGAAGCGCACGACTTTGTCATCAACAAACGCCGCTACAAGAGCGACCTGATTCCCCGCCCCTTGCTGATTGCCCGCTACTACGCCGCCGAACAAGCCGCGCTGGACGCAAGCCAAGCCGAACTGGACGCCGTGAGCGCCCAACTGGCCGAGCTGGAAGAAGAAAACAGCGGCGACGATATGCCGTTTGCCGGGTTTGAAAAGATCAACGACAAAGAAGTGAAAAGCCGAATCAAGGAAATCGGCAACGACGCTGATGCCGCCGACGAGCTAGCGGTGTTGAAACAATGGCTCAAGCTCAGCGACATTGAGGCCACCCTCAAGAAAACCGTGAAAACGCTGGACGCCGCGCTGGAGCAAAAAGCTTTTGAGCGCTACGCCACGCTGACCGAAGCAGATATCCAACAACTGGTGGTGCAAGACAAATGGCTGGCCACCCTGAACGCCAGCCTATCTGCAGAGCTGGACCGCGTGAGCCAAACCCTGACCCGCCGCATCCGCGAGCTGGCAGAGCGCTACGCCACGCCGCTGCCTGCATTGGCTGATGAGGTGGAGGCGCTGTCTGCCAAGGTGGGGGAACACCTGAAACGGATGGGGATCACAACATGAGCTATTTAAGGCCACGGTTTTTATCGACGTTGAAGGCAACTATCCGGAATTTCCGGATAGTTTGTGCAACGCTGCGTTGCACTATTCAAAAGGAGGCGGTATGGATCTGACTCCCGACACTGGAACCCCGGGCTACCAGCAACTGCTGGCGCAAATTTCTGGCACCTTCAGCCAGGGCCAAGCCCGTGCCGCGCAGGCGGTCAACACCGTGTTGATCGACACCTATTGGCAAGTCGGCCAGCACATTGTGGAATTTGAGCAAGCGGGGCAGCAACGCGCCACCTATGGCAAAGCCCTGCTCGACGACTTGGCCCGCGACCTGACCCTGCGCCACGGCAGGGGCTTCAGCCGCAGCAACCTGAGCTACATGCGGCTGTTTTATCAACGCTACCCAATTTGTGAGAAGGCTTCTCACAAATTGAGTTGGTCGCACTATGTGGAATTGCTCAAGCTCGACGACGAGCTGGAACGCAGCTTTTACGAAAAGCAAGCCATTGCCGAGCAATGGTCGGTGCCCGAACTCAAACGCCAAAAAAACAGCCAGCTCTTTTTGCGGCTGGCCGCCAGCAAAGACAAGGCGGGCGTGCTGCAACTGGCGCAGCAGGGGCAAGTGCTTGAGCAGCCTGCCGATCTGCTGCGCGAGCCCTATGTGTTTGAGTTTTTGAAAATCCCCGAACCACACCAGGTGTCTGAAACTCAGCTCGAAACCCTGCTGTGCGACCACCTACAACCATTCATGCTGGAGCTGGGCAAGGGCTTCACCTTTGTGGGGCGGCAATACCGCATCAACGTGGGCGGCACCCATTACCGAGTCGACCTGGTTTTTTACCACCGCATCCTGCGCTGCTTTGTGCTGATCGACCTCAAGCTGGGCGAAGTGCAGCACCACGACATTGGCCAGATGAATTTGTACATGGGCTACTTTGCCGCCGAAGAAAACACCGAAAGCGACAACCCACCCATCGGCATCATCCTCAGCCGCCAAAAAGACGAACTGCTGGTGGAATACGCCACCTACGGCATGAACAGCCAGCTGTTCGTGCAGAAATATCAGCTGTATCTGCCTGACCGCGACGCGCTGAAGGCGGAGATTGAGCGGACTTTGTTGGAGGCGGGGCAATGAGTGTGGCAGCAATTACGCAGGGTAGTCCTGATGGATGGTCGATGCGTGCTGTGCGAGATGTAGGTGATGTGATTGCCGGAAAGGCCTTGGCCGCCACGGCCCCCGGGCGCATGCGCCCGTATCTACGCACTAAAAACGTCTTCGACGGTCAAATCTTCGTAGACGATGTCCTTTCGATGCCGATGACGGAGGAGCAGTTCGAGACATTCAGACTTCGTGATGGCGATGTTTTGTTGAATGAAGGTCAAAGCTTGGAGCTGGTTGGCCGCTGTGCCATCTACGCTAGCGAGTACCCGGCGCCTTGCGCCATTCAGAATGCCTTGCTCCGGTTTCGCGCAAAGTCCAACGTTTCGGCGCTGTTCGCTTCCTACGTGTTCCGACACTGCCAGCAGACTGGAGTTTTCGCACGCATAGCGCTTCAAACTACGTCAGTAGCACACCTGGGAGTGAATAGGTTTGCTGAGCTGAAATTGCCATGGCCCCAGACGGAGACTGAACAACGTGCCATTGCCGCAGCCCTCTCCGACGTCGATGCCCTGATCGCCGGACTGGAAAAACTGATCGCCAAAAAACGCGACCTCAAACAAGCCGCCATGCAACAACTCCTCACCGGCCAAACCCGCTTGCCGGGGTTCAGTGGGGAGTGGGGCACCAAACTCTTGCCAGAGTTGGCCGACATCCGAAGCGGTGGTACACCAAGTACCACTGACGCAGCAGCTTGGGATGGTGGAATCGCTTGGTGCACACCTACCGACATCACCGCTTTGGCTGGGCGGAAATACTTGATACAGACGGAACGCTTTATCACCGAGTACGGCCTCAAGCAGAGTTCTGCTGAGGTGATTCCAGCAGGCTCGATCGTCATGACTTCGCGTGCCACGATTGGTGAATGTGCGATCAACGCTGTCCCAATGACGACCAATCAAGGATTCAAGAATTTTGTACCGTTTGCAAACGTTGATGCTGAGTTTCTTTATTACCTGCTCTTGACTCAGAAGACACGTTTCGTAGGCCTATGTAGCGGCAGCACGTTTTTGGAAATTGGCAAAACACAGTTGCGAGGATTTGCCGTTTCTTTACCTCTTTCCAAGGCAGAACAAACCGCCATTGCCACCGTTCTCTCCGATATGGATTCCGACCTCGCCACCCTTGAATCCCGCCTCACCAAAACTCGCGAACTCAAGCAAGGGATGATGCAAGAGTTGCTGACCGGTAGGACGCGTTTGGTATGACCGAAACCGACCTCCTGCAAATCTTGGCCCGTGGCGAAGACAGCCGCCACCAGTTCAAGCGCGACGCCACCAATGCCGACGGCATGAGGGCGGGCAATGTCAGCGAGCCAGTTTGATATGTGCAAAGCGTTGCTGTTGCACAAGTTTGCCCAGTTGTTGCTCCAGTGCTGCAACGCTTTGCCCTGTTGCCAGAGCTGTCGAGCTGGCTACAGTGCGCAGCAGCGCCCTTTGAGTAATGGGCTTGCGTGGTGATGTGAGGGCGTTAGGCATGAGGACTGCTATTTTGTAGCACTGTGTCAGTTTCTAAAATTTCGATGCGTTCAACGCCAACATTCAAAATGAGGCTCACCAGCCTACACAAGGACAAACCATGAAGCCCAAAAGTGAATTTTCTGAAAAGGCCCTGGAGTCGCTGGAGACCCGCATTCCTCAGATGGCGCAAGCGGCTTTTTCGCAGGCACATTTAAAGGCGTTGACGCTCAGCGGCAAGGTGTTGCAGGTGTCTGAAGGGCGCTTGGTAGAGCTCAGCGCTGAAGGCTCGGTGCGTGTGATCAAGTCGGTTGAGCCATCGTTTCGGGTGCAGGCTGGTGTTAAGCGGGTGCGCAAGGTCACCCGCTTATGAGTACCAGCCAACCCAGACTGCGTGTTTTTGCTGGCCCCAACGGGTCGGGTAAAAGCACACTCAAAGAGGTGCTGCCAGAGAGTTTATTGGGCGTTTATGTCAATGCCGATGAAATTGAAAAACTCATAGGAGCCCATGGCTACCTTGCTCTGAGTGATTTTTCGGTCGAGGCGTCGGCAGCCGAATTGAGTAATTTTTTGGAGCATTCCACTTTGCTGCAGGCTCAGGGCTTGCAGCCCGATGCTGGTCGCATGGCGCTTCAAGATGGTCGAGTGGTGTTTCAGAATTTGCCTGTCAACTCTTATCACGCGTCGGTATTGGCTGACTTTATTCGCCACAGGCTGTTGAGTGATGGAACTTCATTCACTTTCGAGACGGTGATGTCATCGCAGGACAAGGTGGACTTTTTGTGCAAGGCACAGAAGTCAGGATTTCGCACCTATCTGTATTTTGTGGCGACAGAAGACCCCGAAATCAATGTGTCACGGGTGCAGCACCGCGTGGCGACGGGTGGGCACCCTGTGCCGAAAGACAAAATCATCAGCCGTTATCACCGTTCCCTGGCGTTGCTCAGTCAGGCTGTGACATTTACAGACCGAGCCTACGTGTTTGATAACTCAGGCGAGGACAAGGTGTGGCTGGCTGAGGTGACGGATGGTGGTGTGCTGGAAATGAAAACCGATGTGGCACCGCATTGGTTCAAGGCCGCCTTGTGGGATGCTTTTGAAGGTGGCGATGTCGCCTGACAAACAAGGGATTTGAGCGTGATCACAGCATTGCGGCCCGAGCGGGTCACACAAAACCGCGTGATCGAGCGCATCACCCGCTCCGTGGCCCAAGGTGGCTTGGGCTACGCCTATTTGGGCGACTGGAGCCAGCGCGAGGGCAACCGCTGTATTGAAGTGGGTTTGCTGCGTG
>JBJOJH010000272.1:0-17094 GCA_046046715.1 Pseudomonadota bacterium
GGCACAGGCAAGGACCTCCTGGCGCAAGCGATACACAGCGACTCCGAGCGTTCGAGCCGCCCCTTTGTTTCCTTGAACTGTGCGTCCATTCCAGAGACCCTGATTGAGTCTGAATTGTTTGGCTATGAGGAAGGGGCCTTCACCGGGGCTCGGAAAAAGGGGGCGATAGGCAAGATTCAGCAGGCCAACGGTGGCACGCTCTTTCTGGATGAGATTGGTGACATGCCCAAGCATTTGCAGGCCAGGCTCCTGCGCGTCTTGCAGGACCGGCGTGTCAATCCACTGGGATCAGGCCGCGAGGTGGATGTGGACATTGCCTTGGTTTGCGCCACCAACAAGAACTTGAAGGAGCTGATCGCCAAAGGTGAGTTCCGCGAGGATTTGTATTACCGCCTCAATGGCCTTGTGGTGCGGCTTCCAGCCTTGCGCGAGCGCACAGACTTTGATTGCGTGGTTCAAAAAATTCTGGCAAACCTGTGTGAAAAGTCTGAAAAAGTGGGTATTTCTCCCACCGTTATGGCCATGTTCAAGGCTTACAGCTGGCCAGGCAACTTCAGGCAACTGCACAACCTGCTCAGAACCGCGGTGGTCATGGTGGGGTGCAGGGGGCAAATTGATGTGGACGACCTGCCGGAAGATTTTCTGGACGAGCAGGCGCATGGCGCACCGCAGCAATCCTCCCACCACGGCCAGGCACTGGCGTCATCCGCTGTCTCGTCATCTGCTGTCGTATCGGAACAGAGCCGCGCTGAATCCTATGGGCCCACCGATGATCAGGTTGCAAGAGATGATGCCTCTAGCTTGCAGGATGTTGCTCTAGCTGCCATGGCCAATATGCTGCGTCTGCACAAGGGCAATGTCTCTGCGGCCGCCAAGGCCCTGGGCGTGTCCCGCAACACGGTGTACCGCCGCAAAGATCAGCTACCGTCCGACGTCTGGGGGTGATTCATCCAGTAGGCTTCCATTTCCCGCCACCCACGCTGTACGTTGTGGGCATGGCGAGACTGGTAACCCGCTGCGGTGAAGTAGCCTGGGATATCCATAGCGATGACTTCGCTGGCGTGGTGTCCGGCGTCCAATGCCCTCAACAAGCCAGTGCGCAGACTTGCAAGGTATCGGCGTGTGTAGGAGAGTGATGAGGGTGCTTGCGCAGGCTGACCTGTTGATAGGCCTGTGCCGACCACAGTTTTAGCGTTGAGATTTTCCAGGATGGTGAGGGCACTGAGCCAACCGTCAATGCTGCCTTGGGCCAGTTCCGGAACCCTGTCTTCGTAAACCAGGCCGCCTGCAAACACCGTGCTCAGGCCGGGTACCCAGAGCACAGTGTCACTTTCGGTATGGGCGTTTTCCATCAACATCACCTCGACTTGTTGGGAGCCGACAGTCAGCCGTTCCCCCGCCTTCAGCGTGCGATCGGGTTGCACGATACGCGTGCGATGCATCTGCCGCGGGCCTAGTGTTTCCTGAAGATGAGCCAGACACTGCTCACAGCGGCGCTTCATGGCCTCGCGAGTGGCCTGGCTGGCGGCAATCTTTAAGCGGCCAGCTCTTTGCAAGTTGGCAAAGGCCGAATTGCCCAGCACGTTTTCGGCATGGGCATGCGTGTTGACCACCCACTTGACTTGTGCCTGCCAGCGGCAACGCACCCAGTCCAGTACCTGTTGGCCGTGTCGATGACTGGGACCTGGGTCTATCACCATCGCGTCACCCCGGTCCACGATGACACTGGTGGCCAGCACGTGGCCACGGTTCCTGGTGCTGATATCCGCTTGCACGGTGGGCAGCCAGACCCAGGTGCCAGAGGCGATTTCGCGCCAATGCTCGTCATGGACACAGGCTTTGCCCCATGCCGATCCAACCTGGAGAAACAGCAACAGGAGCCAAAGGCCATGCTTCATCTTGAATGTTCTCGCTGTTGCTCACTAAGGGATGCACTCAATAGCTGGTGTATCGCGGGCTCCCCGCCCAGGTGCCCGGCTGCAGGCCAGTGGCTGTCGACTTGGTGTGTACCCGGCTGGCGAATCAGCAGTTCTACGTAGCTCCGGCTGTTGGCAACGGGACAGACCGAATCAAATCGGCCATGAATCCAGGTACTGGGCGTGCCATGTTGTGCCAGGCTCAGAACACCACGAGGCAGATCGTTGGGGCGTGTGTACCCCCGATGGCGCAAGTAATGGGCCTGCAGCCGGAATTTTTGCCAGCCCTGCCGGTCGCTAGCCAGGATAACGGGGCGACGTATCTGTGCCTGGGCTCTGCGCAGTTGGCGGTGAGAGCTGGCCCAGGCGGCGCGGGCCTCATTGGCCAGGTCTCGGTTGAAGCCACTCAGGAGATGCAACCGTGCGCGGTGCTGGCCTTTGAGTGCCCCGGCCAGTTCTTGCTGTGACCAGAACCGAATGGCGTTCCTGCCTGCAACAGAGGGTGCTCCAACTTGCAACACTTTTGCCAGCCTACCCAGCGTGGTACTGGCGTTGGCATAAGCGCTTCGGGGCCATGTTGGAGGCATTTGGCGGCCTGAAAGCCCGGTCGCCTGCCGGACCAGGACTCCTTCGATCTCCCGGCGTCGCAGGCCAAAGCTACCCCGCATGAGCAGTCTTTGAACAGCATGGGGGTGGGCTTGCACATATCGCAATGCCAGCACTGTGCCCCAGGAGCCCGCCAATATCGACCAGCGCTCTATGCCGAGCAACTGGCGCAACTTCTCCAGATCGGCCACCAGCCGAGACGTGCTGTTGCCCAGCGTGCTGCCTCTGGTAGAGGACAAGCCAGAACCCCTCTGGTCGGGTGCAATGACCCGCTGACGAGCCAGATCAAATGGGCGTAGCATGCCCTGATGGCAGCCACTTCCAGGTCCGCCGTGCAGCACCAGCCATGGGTCGCCAGTAGGCTGACCCAGCACGCGATAGGCCATGCGTGTCACCCCGCCCACGGCCAGCTTCTGGGCTCGGGGCCAGGCAGGGGTTTCCCGATCAGACAAGGCTCGGCTTGATCGCGTGGGCAGAGGGTTCAGCATGGCATTGATTTTGCATAATGTGGCTGCGGACAGCGCTGCCGAAATGTACGCTGACTGCAAGACACTTTTCATGCCAACCAACTGGAGACACTTGTATGCAATGGACCACTCCCGCTTTCACCGACATGCGCTTCGGTTTTGAAATCACGATGTACATCGCAAATCGTTGATTCTGCCGATGACCCAGGAGCGCACGGCTTACGAGCAAGTGCGCTCTTTTTATTTTCAGGCTTGAGTCATGCACATGCGTCTTCGGGTTTTAGGTTCCGCCGCCGGCGGAGGTTTTCCTCAGTGGAATTGCAACTGTCCCAATTGCGACGGCGTGCGACGTGGCACGATAGCCGCCCGGCGCAGGACCCAGTCTTCGATCGCCCTGACGGCCAATGGCAGCGATTGGCTGCTGGTCAACGCTTCCCCCGATGTTCTACAACAGATTCAGGCTGCCCCGGAGTTGCAGCCCGCCCGTGGCCTGCGAGACAGTGGCATCGCCGCTGTTTTGCTGATGGATGCCCAAATTGATCACGTGACCGGTCTCATGATGCTGCGTGAGCGTCAGACCCCTCTGCCACTGATGGCGACGCCCGAAGTTTTTTCGGATATTTCAGAGGGGTTTCCCATCACTCGTATCCTCTCGCACTACTGCGGAGTCGCGCCGCACCCATTGGCCCTGGATGGTCAGGCCCAACCCGTGCCCGGGGTGCAACCGCTGTCCGTCACCCCCGTGCCACTGTGGTCCAAGCCGCCACCTTACTCACCCTATCGCAATAACCCTCGCCGCGGGGACAACATGGGACTTTTGATCCACAACTCGCAAACCGGTGGGCGAGTTTTTTACGCCCCTGGGCTGGGGGAGGTGGATGATGAACTGCTCGAACTGATGTCCGGCTGCAACGTGGTGCTGGTCGATGGCACGTTCTGGACTGAAGATGAAATGCAGCGGCTGGGGCTGTCCAAGAAATGTGCTGCCGACATGGGCCATCTGCCGCAAAGCGGCCCCAATGGCATGATCGCCAAGCTCGATCGCCTGCCTGCAGGCATCCGGAAAATTTTGATTCACATCAACAACACCAACCCCATCCTGCGCGATGACTCCGCAGAGCGTGCCGAACTCACTGCCCACGGCATAGAGCTGGCTTTTGATGGCATGGAACTCAATTTCTGACAACGATCACACCATGGATATCGCCCAGTCTCCCTTGCCAGACCCCACACTGCCCGCTTGGACCCGCACTGAGTTTGAGGCTGAGTTGCGAGCCAAAGGACGCTCGTACCACATCCACCATCCTTTTAACGTTCGCATGAACGAGGGCGGGTGCACACCCGACGAGATCCGGTGTTGGGTCGCCAATCGGTTTTATTACCAGATGTGCATTCCCCGTAAGGACGCAGCCATTCTGGCCAACATGCCCGATCGCGAGCACCGTCGCTTGTGGGTGGAGCGCATCCTTGACCATGATGGGTACGGAAACTACGAAGACGGGGCCGCTGGAGGCCTGGAGGCCTGGACGCGCCTCGGCCTGGCCGTGGGTCTGAGCCGTGAAGAGCTGTGGTCCCTCACTCGCGTGTCTCCCGCAGTGCGCTTTGCCTGTGATGCCTATGTCAACTTTGCGGCCAAGGCGCCCTGGCAGGAGGCAGTTTGTTCGTCACTGACAGAAATGTTTGCGCCTCAAATTCACAAGGACAGATTGGCTACCTGGCCGACCCATTACCCGTGGATAGAAGAGGCCGGTTTGACCTACTTCCGTAGCCGTATCCCCTTGGCGGCACGTGACGTGGAGCATGGCCTGAATGTCACGCTCGACCACTTCAATACCCGAACCATGCAGGTTCGTGCCCTGGATATCCTGCAATTCAAGCTCGATATTCTCTGGAGCATGTTGGACGCGATCGAGAAAGCCGCCGCATGAGCAGCCCAACCGAAGCATCCGGTGGCTTGCCCGAGAAGCCCCGCTTGTCACGACTGTTCCGCATGCAATACGAAGAAGTGCAAAAAGCCTGGGTCTTGCTGTATCCAGAAGGCATGGTCCAGCTCAACGACAGTTCGGCAGAGATCTTGAAGCTCTGCACCGGCGAAATGGATGTGGCAGGGATCATCGCAACCTTGGAGGCCAAATTCAGCGCCCCAGGGATAGGTCCCCAAATTCGCGATTTGTTGCAGGAAGGAGTACGTCGTGGCTGGCTACAGTGAGTCGCCTGCTGTGGCTGCCAAGCCACCCCTTTGGCTGCTTGCCGAGCTGACCTATCGATGCCCGCTGCACTGTGTGTTTTGCTACAACCCCACGCAATATGCGCGTATCAAGGAGGAGCTGACCACTGCCCAATGGGTGGATGTGATGCGTCAGGCCCGGGCTTTGGGTGCGGCTCAAATTGGTTTTTCGGGTGGGGAGCCACTCCTGCGGGACGACCTGGAAGAACTGGTGCAAGAAGCACGTCATCTGGGTTTCTACACCAATCTCATCACTTCGGGTGTCGGTTTGAATGACGCACGCGCGCGCCGCCTGAAGGATGCTGGCCTGGACCATGTGCAGCTGTCGTTTCAGGATTCCACGCGCGAGCTGAACGACTTTTTAAGTCACACCAAAACCTTTGACTTGAAAAAACGGGTCGCGCAGCTGATCAAGCAGTACGACTGGCCGATGGTCATGAACTGTGTACTGCACCGTCACAACTTGCCGCACGTGGACAAGATCATTGACATGGCCCTGGCGCTGGATGCCGAATATCTGGAGTTGGCCAACACGCAGTACTACGGCTGGGCCTGGACCAATCGAGACCAACTCATGCCCACGCAAGAGCAGTTGCGCGAGGCGGAGGCCGTGGTCAATCGCTACCGTGCCGAAATAGGCAACCGTTGCCGTATCCTTTTTGTGGTCCCGGATTATTTTGAAGACCGTCCCAAAGCCTGCATGAATGGCTGGGGGGCCGTTTTCCTGGCGATTGCCCCCGACGGAACTGCGCAACCCTGTCACAACGCCCTGAATCTTCCCGGGCTGGATTTGCCGAATGTCCAGGGTCAAGCCTTGGCTGATATCTGGCAACGGAGTAAGGCCTTCAATGCCTACCGTGGAGACGCCTGGATGAAACCTCCATGCAGTGACTGTGATGAGCGTCACAAGGATTTTGGTGGTTGCCGGTGTCAGGCCTTCCAGATCACAGGCGATGCCACCCAGGCCGATCCGGTGTGTAGCAAGTCACCCCACCACGAAAAAGTGGTTGAGCTGGTGCGACGTGCGCCTACACATCGTGTGGTGCCCATCGTGTTTCGCAGTGACCAGGAGTCTCGCAATCTCCACCCGGTAACAGGCTGATGGCCAGTTTGCCTGTCACGCCGGTTGACGGTAGTGCCGCCCACAGGCGCATGCTGGGGGCTTGGCTGATTCGCCACGCGCCTGGTGCACAGGCTCCGACCGTGGCCCTTGAACGACGCGAACAGGGGCTCTTTTTATTGTGGCTGGCGTTCATGGGCGTCTTGCTGTTTGGTGCCGTGCTGCTTTGGCGACTGGGCATCTGGCACAGATTGCTCAGCGCCGACCCCACAGGCCTCACACTTTCCATCATCGTTCTGTTTGTCGGTACCTCTGCTTGGGCTGGCCGTCGTGCCTGGGTGCTTGGGGTCGAACAAGGCCGGCTCGATGAGCTGAGCGCGCGGCGCACCTTGGCAACGTCAACTCTTGCGTCAGGTCAAACTGGGTGGTGCGTGGAATACATGAACGGTTGCCGTGCAACACCGGGTGAGAGGGCGGCGCATTTGCAAGTGTTGGGTGAGCATGCCCACGGCCCACATGAGATGGCCTGGTGGCTCAACGGCATACAGCTCAAACTGGGTCTTTTGGGCAAGGTGATCGGTTTTTCCATACTTGCGCTGGAGTTGGGGCAGATGGAGAGTTTTGACCCCACGCAGTCTGCGCGTCTCTTGAAAAATCTCACCGGGGGGTTGGGGATCGCGCTGCTGACCACCATGACCGGTTTGGCTGGAAACATCTTGCTAGGCTTGCAACTGATGCGATTGGATCGTTTTGCCGATGGTTTGGTGGCCCAGTCGCTGGCCCTCTCCCTTCAGGAGCAGGCCTCGGAGGCAAGTGATGGCGATCGGCCGACCCGCCCGTGACACCGAGACGGATCCGTTTTACGACCTGTTGTTCAACATGTTGATCGCATTCGTCTTTTGTTTCGTTGTGGCCATGCTGTCGTTCAACCCGGCTTCACGCAAGGCCGGGGATATTCCCGCCAAGGCCGAGTTCATCGTGACCGTCAGTTGGCCCGACAACAACCCCAACGACGTTGACAGTTGGGTTCAGGGCCCAGATGGCAACGTGTTGTGGTTTCGGCAGCGCGACGCCGGCTTGTTGCATCTGGACCGTGATGACCGTGGCGCCAAGAACAATACCGTCATCGTGAATGGCCGGGAAATCACCAGTCCCATACGCCAGGAAATTGTGACTCTGCGTGGTTTGGTCCCTGGTGAGTTCGTTGTCAACGCCCATTACTATGAAAGCCGCGACAAATTGCCTGTAGACGTTTCGGTAGCGGTGGTCAAGGTCAATCCCCAGGCGGAAATTATCTATACCGGCACCGTGCAGATTCCAGTCAAGGGTGATGAGCGCACCTTGGTCCGATTTACGCTGGATGAAACTGGCAGGGTGCTGGACATCAATACCCAGCCCCTGACCATCGTGCAGCGCGCCAGCCTTTAAGCACCCGTCAGGCCACTAACCAAGTTTTAAGTACCTCATGATCCCTGCCGTTTCGTCTTCTCTCATGATGCTACTGGCCTTGTATGTCCTGCTGGCTTTTTTGTTGCTGTGCCTCTGCTTGGCAACCCGCTGGGCTTGGCAGGTTAAGGTGCTGGGTGTGCTTTTGGTCAGCGGCTTTTATCTGGTCAGCCACCAGACTCTGCTGGGGGTGTCCGGATGGCCTAGCGATGACGCCTTGCCCAAGCGCTTTGTTTTTTTGGCAGCAGTGTTTGATGAGCCTAGCCCGGCGCGTGGGCATGCAGGTGCGATTTACATCTGGGTCAACCCCATGAAAGATGGCCAGGTATTGGACATGCCGCGCGCCTACAAACTGCCCTATGAAAAGGATTTGCGTAGTCTGCTGGGTGACGGCATCAAGAAAGCGCGTGACGGCAATACCCAGATGGGAAGCACTGAGCCTAAGCGAGGTGTTGGCGGACTGGCCTGGTTGCGACCTGCGGGGAACGACGCACTCCAAATCAAGCTCAGCGACCTGCCACGTGCACAGCTGCCTGAAAAATGAACCCCTGCCTGCCTCTGCCACTTGTCAACTGTTGTTTGCTACTCCTGGGGGGCGGTTTGCTGGCTGGCTGCACATCACGGACCTCTGACGAATGGTTCCCCATGCACAAGGGTGCCAGATATGACTATGCCGTCACCCAATCGAGCGGTTCAACGGATGGGCCCCTATACGCCGATTGGAGCATTGAGCTCACCCGCATAGAGCAGCGCGACGGCCAGACGGTTTATGTCCGACGCCATTCGGAAGGGGTGGAATTTCATCTCCTGGCCGACGAGAAGGGTGTACGCCGTATCGCTAGTCGAGTCGAGATAGACCAGGAAGCGACGCCTGATGCCGAGCCTCGTTGGGTGTTGAAGGCGCCGTACGTGGTGGGTACCGAGTGGACCACGACGACGGTGCCCTATTTCCTGATGCGCAAGAATGAATACCCCCGGGAGCTGAAGAACACCCACCAGGCATTGATGACCTGGAAAATCGAGGCTGTCGATGAAGTGGTGGAGACGCCCGCTGGGCGGTTTCAGCCCTGCATGCGGCTCGAGGGCGTGGCCCACCTCAACCTTTATACCGATCCCGTGAACGGCTTTAATGACGTACCACTGATAGGCCGGGAGTGGTACTGCCGGGGCGTCGGTTTGGTGAAGTTTGAACGTACCGAAAAAGTGCCGGTTGGCTTTATGACCGGCGGTGCGCTCCAGGCCGAGTTAACTCGGTTGCCCTAAGCCAGGGGTGAATTCAGGGCTTTTGTGCCAACACCCAGGTGGCCATGGTCTTGAGGTCGTCGTTGCTGATACTTGCGTGGGGCGGCATGGCAATGCGCTTGCCCCATTTGCCGACGGATCCATTCTTGATGCTTTGAACCAGAGACGCCACGGCGTCCTTGTCACCAGCGTATTTGGCGCTGACATCCTGAAAGGACGGCCCCACAATTTTTTCGTTGACCGCATGACAGGAGGTGCAACCACTGGCCTTGATCAGCTCGGCAGCGGCTTTGGCATCTTGCGCCAGGACACCGGTACAGGCTGTTGCGCTCAATGCGAGCAGGGTGAGTGTTCGTAGTAAATGCATGATGAGTAGTTAATGGCGTCTATGTGGGCGGCACAAGGTCTATAGCCTTGGCTGCCTAGGGCTTGAGAACAAAAAAAATGGGCCTGCCGTTGCCGACAGGCCCGCACAGAATCAACTTACTTGATCAGCTTGAAGGTCCAAACGGAACCACCTTGTTCCAGGAAGTTAACCTTCTTGGCCACTTCACCGCCCCACAGGGGAACGGCGCCGCCCCAACCAGACACCACGCTGATGTACTGTTCGCCACCTTCAGACCAGGTGATGGGAGGGGCCACCACACCGGAACCGGTCTGGAATTGCCACACCACCTTGCCGGTCTTGGCGTCGGCCGCCTTCAGGTAGCCCTCAGGGGTGCCCCAGAACACGAGGTCACCAGCAGTGGTCATGACGCCGCCCCACAGTGGCGCGTTGTTCTTGACTTCCCAGGCTACTTTGCCAGTCTTGGGGTCAATGGCGCGCAGGGAGCCGATGTGATCGTCAAACAGTGGCTTCATCGTGAAGCCAGCACCCAGGTAGGCAGCACCCTTCTTGTAGCTGATGGGTTCGTTCCAAATTTCCATGCCCCATTCGTTGGTAGGAACGTAGAACAGTCCGGACTTGGGGCTATAAGCCATTGGCATTTGGTTCTTGCCACCCAGGAAGCCAGGTGCCGAGAACACCGACTTGCCTTTGGTACCGTCACCGCCAGGCGCTGTGGGGTCGCCAGGACGGTTGTCTGCAACAAAATTGGGACGACCCGACTTCAGATCGATACCGGTGGCCCAGGTCACCTTCTTCACAAAGGGGAACGCGTTGACCAGTTTGCCGGTGGTGGCGTCATTCACATAGAAGAAGCCGTTACGGTCGGCCTTGGCACCCATGCGTTTGCCGTCCATGTCGAAGGTGATGAACTCGTTCACACCGTCATAGTCCCAGCCATCGTTGGGGGTGTTTTGGTAGTGCCAGACAATTTTGCCGGTCTTGACATCGATAGCCACCGTGGAAGTGGAGAACAGGTTGTCACCCTTGCGGACGTGGCTGTTCCAGGGGCCTGGGTTGCCGGTACCAAAGTAAGCCAAACCGGTCTTGGCGTCGTAGCTGCCGCCGAGCCAAGGCGTTGCGCCACCCGTTTTCCAGGTTTCACCTGGCCAAGTCGCATTGGTCGTACCGCTGATGCCGTTTTCCTTGCCGTTCAGGTAGCCCATGTGGCCTTCCACCACAGGACGGCTCCAGACCATCTTGCCTGTCTTGGCATCGCGCGCTTCCACACGACCCACCACACCGAACTCGCCACCAGACAAGCCAGTGATCACCAGACCCTCGGCCACCAAGGGTGCAGCTGTGTAGCTGTAGCCTGCGGTGTAGTCATCAATCTTCTCGCGCCAGACGACCTTGCCGGTGTTCTGGTCCAGCGCCACGATTTGCGCGTCCAGGGTGCCAAAGATCACCAGGTTGTCGTACAGCGCAGCGCCACGGTTGACCACGTCGCAGCAGGGCATGATGCCCTCTGGCAAACGATGCTCGTATTTCCAGATCTTTTCGCCGGTCTTGGTATCAATCGCGAAAATGCGCGAATAGGACGCCGTGACGAACATCTTGCCGTTGTAGACCAGAGGCTGAGATTCCTGACCGCGCTGCTTTTCACCACCGAAGGACATTGACCATACCGGTGCCAGGCGACTGATGGTTTGGGTGTTGATCTGCGTCAGAGTGGAGTGACGCTGACCTTGCGTGCCCATGCCCCAGCTGAGGACGGAGTCGGGATTGTTGGCGACGATCATGGCGTCGGTCACGGCTGCTCCGACTTGGGCAGCGGCCATCATCACCAGTAGGCTGAGTAGTTTGCGTTTCACGTTGTCTCCTGCACTGTCTAAAAGTTGATTGTTTCGCCGGCGTTGTGCGCTTGGGCGATCCCGAACCCTTCATGAACTGCCTTGAGGGGTTCTGATCAATATTGGCAACAACCGTGCCAACGTGAAATCCTGAATTTTGGGTTTGATGTGCCTCAAATTCCCCGATTTTTTATGTGACTTTGTGGGGCCTGTTCACAAGGGGAACGCTGACTTGTGACAGTGTTCCAATATGTATCAATTGCTGGGCGACAGGGTTGTTGCAGGTGCTACAAGTGCCTTCTGTTCGTAGGCGGGATACCACTGGGCGATGCTGCGGTGCAACTCTGTGGGTTGAGCGGCCCAGGATTGAAATGCGGAAGGCACTGGCGTGCGCAACACTTCGCTCAGATCCAGACCTTTGTCGGCGCTGTTTTTAAGCATGCTGTGCAGCCAGCGTAGCCATTGCGCCGTTTGCTTGAGTCCCCGGTCATCACTGTGAACGGGGCCATGGCTGGGCACCACGACCGTCATTGGCAAGGTGGTGAACAAGTCATTCAGCTGGGCCAGGCTGGTTAACCAGGGTTCGATATCGGCATGTGGCGTGGTCGGAACACGGTCGGCAAACACCAGCCCCCCCGCAAAGACCACGCCCGTACTGTGATCAATCAATACTAGGTCGTCACGGGTATGGCCATTGAGTTTGCGGAGTTCAATTGCGTGCTGGCCTAAGCGGAGTTTTTGCGGTTGTATGGCCTGTGCGGGTGGACGCGGCTCCGTACCTTTCATCCAGTCGCCACACAGACGGTACAGGTTGTCGGCATAGGCGTTGCCCTCAGCCGCCATGCCCGCAATGCTGCCAGCAAGGGCCTGTACAGGCCTGTCAGCCCAAGCTTGATTGCCAAAGAAATAATCAGGATGCAGGTTGAGATTTAGCACCTGAACCACGGGTTCGGATGTGATTTTTTCGATCGCTCGCCTCTGCTGTTCGCCGTAGAGGCGAGACGGCCCGGTGTTGATGACGACCACCCCGTTACCAGTGGCAATAAAGCCAGTGTTGATGATGTTGCAGCCATTTTTTCGGCTGAAGTCGTCAACAGCACCCTCAATGACCCAGGTGCCTCTGGCAATCTGGCGGGGTTTGAGGCCGTAGTCCAGCGTTTGCAGATTGGGCGCCGGAGTTTGGGCTATGGCAGCGGCCACCCATCCCGCCAGGCAATATGCAATGGCCTTGGCCAGGCGGCTCATGCCGGTACCTCGGCCTGGATGCGGTTGCCGTTGTTGTCATGCCCGAGCACCCTCAGGATGCCGTTGGGCCGCTCCGGAAGTTCGAAGGTAATGATGGGGTTTTCCGACACGGGTTCATGCAAGGCCAGGCGCCACCAGATGCGTCCCGCATCATCCTGCATGTACAGGTCCTCAATGTAAAAGGCCGGGATGCCAGCAACCAGGCCGGTATCCATCGGGTGCATCACCCGCAAACGCAGGCGGCGGCTACCTTCCAGCACATTGTCGAAAAAGCGGGACTGCACTTCGTTGAGGGTTTTACTCCAAGAGCCATCACTGCGTGTGGCCCCGGGCACAGTGCAACCGCCCCCCGCTGCCTGCACCCAGGTGCTACCGACATGCCAATGCCCATCACGGGTTTGGACCATGGCACGTACGGGAGATCCTTGTTCCATGCGAAAACGGAAAGCCAACATAGGCAGGGAGCGCATCGGCTCAAAACTCAGGATTTCCTTGACAGGGTTGCGATCCGCCACGACGGTGATGCGTGCCACGCCGCCGCCCACGGTGCTGAGCGCACGGGCGTCGATCAGCATAGGCACATTCATGGCATCGTCGGCAAAAGCCGGCCCGCGCACCAGCACCTGGTTGCTGAAGCTCATGGGGCTGTTGCCCAGGTAGTGCTTGCGCAGCACCGGCCACTGCATGGAACCTAACGGGTCGCCACCGGTGAGTTCGTCTTGTGCCGTAGGCGTGCCCTGCGCCCAGCCCTGGCTCAGCTTCAGGCTGGCCCCAAACACTGCCCATCGGGTCAGGGCGCTGCGTCGTGTCAAGAATGTTGTCATGCAAGGTCTCCTTCAAGCCGCACCGCGTTGCTTCATCCAGCCCCGCTGCGGGTCGTAACCCCACAAGGCCAGGCCGAAAAAGGTCGCCATACCCAGCAGGACGGCCGCCCATGAAACCACGGGAAATTGACCATACATCGAAAAACGCATGACCTCCACGACGTGGGTGAAGGGGTTCCAATGCGCCAATATCAGTAACCACCACGCGCCCGACTCCTCAAGTTTCCAGAGTGGGTATAGCGCCGGGCTGATAAAAAACATCGGGAAAATCACGAAATTCATCGTGCCTGCAAAGTTTTCAAGCTGACGGACGTAGACCGACAGCATCAGGCCCAGGGCCGCGAGCAGGCTGGCACCACACACCATGGCCAGCACCAGAAGCGGAACATCGCTCCAGCTGAAGCGTATGCCAAACGCGGTGGCAATAAGCAAAAACACAAGCATTTGCAGCACTGACAAGCTGGTACCTGCCAGCAACTTGAAGGCCAGCAAATAAATGCGGGGCAGGGGAGCAGTTAGCAGTAGGCGCATCACACCCATTTCCCGGTCGTAGACCATCGACAGAGAGCTTTGCATGCCGTTGAACAAAGCCACCATCGCCAATAGACCGGGCACCATGTATTCCTGATATTCCACGTAGGTTTCATAGGGTGGCACGATGGACACACCGAACACGTTGTGAAAACCGGCCGAGAACACCACAAACCACAAAAGTGGCCGGACCAGTGCCGAGCCCAGGCGGGAGGGCTGGCGCAGAAATTTCATGACCTCGCGCCCCACCACCGCTCGTAGGGCGCGTGCCAGGTGCAACATCAGGGGCGGGCTTTGCATGTGCTTTCCTTTTCGTCAAAACCCAATGTGTCCATCACCTCAGTAGGGTGCAAAACGCCATCCAATGGCGCCAGGCTGATAACGCCGTCACTGTGACCCAGGAACACGGGCTGGCGCAACTGACCGTCCCAGGCACGGTATGACAGCCGTGGTCCTTTGGCACCATCAACAAATACATCCCCTGCGCGCAAGCGCTTCAGCTGCTGTGCAATCGACGCCCGTGGGTCGTCGCTTAAAACCGAGGCAATTGACCGTACCGCCACCCAGGCTGCCCAGTCCTGGCTTTGCATGGGACGGTTGGAAATGCGTTTGAAAGCGCGTGACACCTGTGGTCCGCCATTTCGCTCCCACTGCGGATGCCAGGCCATGGGGATCAGTCCGTTGTCCCCCACCACCGGTCTGGGCCATTGCGTGGCATAGGGGAGGGTTCTCGCAAATTCACCATGACTGTCCATCACTGCCACAACGTCGTGATCCCGGTCGTTGGTCAGCAACCTGGTGTTTGCAAGGTCACGCTCCCGTGGGTCACCAGACAGTTTGAAGGGCCGTGTCTGCACGATTTTGAGTCCAAACCGACGGGCGGCACGCTCAAAGGCGACTGTCCTGGCCTGGTCGTTGGGCAGGGGGCCCTGCAGCAGTAGTACCTTGCGCCATGACTTGGACGCCAGGTACTGCGCCAAGGCGTCTGCCAACATCTGACGGCTGGGCGTTGTGTGCAGCAAGTGGGGCGCGCACTGTGCAGCACGCAGGTCATCGTCGTCGAGGCCTGCATTGATCACAATCGCGCCGCCCAGCGCAGCGGGTGCCAGCTTCACCAGTTGTTGGAGTTCGGCACCTGGCAGGTCAGCTACCAAGTGTTGCACACGTGCCGACTTGAGCTCGCTCAGCACCCTGGGCAGCGCCTGGGCGTCGGGCAGCACGATGTTCTTGATGATCAATTCAGCATTGACCGCGTCCATCTCGATGGCCGAACCCTCGACGGCCAGTTGGGCGGCGTTCAATATTTGTCCCTGCGGATGGCCAGGGTAGCCGCGTTCCATGCGTCGGGTGGTGTGGCGAGCGTCGCCCGCCAAGGAGACCACCGCCACCGTCACACGCTGGGTGCTGGGTGGCGCTGACCATGCGGCGCAACTCAGCAGTGCCCACAAGGCCCCGCACAAGAGGACAGGGTGGAGGCGAAGCCGTGCGGGCAAGCTCATGTTGCTACGCCTCAGGGTTGGACCAGAACGGTGTGCGGCACGCGGCCGACGGGTACAGTGCGCACGGCCTTGGCCGTAATGGTGTCAACCAGGGTCATGTCATCGGACAGGCCATTAGCCACATACAAGAGCTGACCATTGGGGTGTGCCGTCAACCCCCACGCCCGCTTACCGACCAACACCAGGTTCTTGACTTTGCGCGTGGCTACATCCAGTTCAGCCACATGGTTGGCCCGTCCCAGGCCCACCCACATGCTTTTGCCATCGGGTGAAAGGGTCATGCCCACTGGGGTGATGTCATTAGCGCGCATGCCTTTGACTTTCAGGTCGATGGTCTGCAGTACAGCGTGGTTTTCGGTGCTGACGATGCTGACACTCGCACCGAGCTCATTGCTGACCCAGATTTCCTTGCCGTCGTTCACCAGGACAAACCGGCGTGGACGATTGCCCACACGAATGTTCTTGATGATTTTCTTGGTGGTCAGGTCGATCACATGGACCAGATTGGCGGTCTCGGAGGTTACGTAAGCACGTTTGCCATCTGGCGTGACCAACACGCCCTCAGGTTCGCCGCCGGTTTTGACTTCGAACAGTTTGGTCTTGGTCTCCAGGTTGTAGGCCGCCATCACGCTGTCTTCTTCGATAGACACGTAGGCGACCTTGCCGTCTGCGCTCAAATCAAAAATTTCAGGGCTCTCGTCCACGGCCACTTTGTCGATCATTTTGGATGTCGCGGTGTCGATCACGCCGAGCTGGTCGCTGTCACCGCAGCACACCAAGATTTGGCTCCCCTTGTTGGTGAACATCATGTGCCGCGGACGCTGGCACACGTCAATGGCGCCTATACGCTGCCCCTGGGTGTCCAGCACATAAACCTTGTTGTCTTTTTCACTCGACACATAAACGCGACCGCCTGCCACCTGGGCAAATGCGCCCTGCAGGCTGGTCACCATCAGCAGTCCCAGCGCTACGGTGACGGCATTGCGCGCGGATTTCAAGCCGCTCATGGTCAATGAGCTGTTGGTCATACTGTCTCCTATCAGTTTTATTTATGGTCCAAATAGCCAGTGTTATTCTGGCACGGGGCCAACATGCAATTTTGGGGCCTGATATTTGGGTTCGGAAATTGCTTTAACTTACGGACTACTGCCTACAGTCACCGAGGTGAATACTTACTTGTCCAGATGAATTTGTCCAGATGAATGGTCCTCCAAACATGATCCCACCCGCCCTCTCCAAGTTCACCACCGCTGATCCAGAGGGTCGTAGACAGGCGCTACGCCTGGGTGCCGGGGCGTTGCTTTTTGGATCAACACTGTTCTACGCAGGGGCACAAACCGCCAGCACCGCCTGGCCTCAGCGCCCTTTGCAGCTGATCGTGCCATGGCCAGCCGGTGGCGCCACTGACCTGACCTTGCGTATCCTCGTGGAAGAAGTTCAGCCGCTATTGGGGCAGCCCATCGTTGTGGTCAATCGTCCCGGAGCTGCCGGAACGATGGTGGCGCCCGCGCTCAAGGCCGCCGAGCCCGATGGATACACCCTGGGGCAAGTGCCCATCACGGTGTACCGCCATGCTCTGATGAACAAGGTGCCCTGGGACCCTGTTGCAGATCTGGCGCCGGTCATACAGGTATCGGGCACCACGTTTGGCCTGTTGGTGCCTGCCGATAGCCCTTGGAATAGCCTGGCCGACATGCTTGAGTGGTGCCGCTCCAATCCGGGAAAGTTGCTGATGGGCTCAACTGGCATCGGCACCACGGCTCACTTGGCCATGGAAGAAATTTTGCTGGAGAAGCAGCTCAGCTATGTGCATGTCCCGTACAAGGGTACGGCCGATCAGATGTTGGCCATCG
>JBJOJH010000273.1:0-3715 GCA_046046715.1 Pseudomonadota bacterium
TACAGCGCCCGTACCTGGGAGTTGTCACGGCGCAAGTCGGTCAGCCCGCACGATTCAACCGGCGCTAACCTGATTGTTCAGGTGAAGAACAACCAGGTGATGCGTGTGGTGCCGCTGGAAAACGAAGACGTGAACGAGTGCTGGATTGCTGACCGCGACCGTTACTCCTATGAAGCCCTCACAAGCGCCGATCGTTTGACTGCACCCATGATCAAGCAGGGTGGCGAGTGGAAGACCGTCGATTGGCAGACGGCCTTGGAGTACGTTGCTAACGGTCTTCAGCAGATCAAGAGCCAGCATGGTGCGGGCAGCATCGGCACCCTGGCCAGCCCTCACTCCACCCTGGAAGAGTTGTTCCTGGCAGGGGAGCTGACACGCGCTCTGGGCAATGACAACATTGATCACCGCCTGCGCCAGGCGCAGTTTGCCAAGCCAGCTGGCGTGCGCTGGCTGGGTACCTCCATTGCATCCCTGAGTCAGCTTCAGCGCGTGCTGGTGGTGGGCTCCAACTTGCGCAAAGATCACCCGCTGTTTGCACAGCGCATACGCCAGGCCGTTCGTTTAGGCGCGCAGGTCCATGTTGTGAACGCACAGGCGCAAGACTGGGCCATGCCCCTGGCTAACACCCTGTTGGCACCTGCGTCTCAGTGGGCTCAGACCCTGGCTGAAGTTGCCTCTGCGATCGCATTGCAAAAAGGAATTTCAGCGCCGACATCTGCGGCAGCTTCTGAGGCTGCAGTGGCAGTAGCGCGCTCATTGCTCAGCGGTGATGCCAAGGCCGTGTTGCTGGGCAATGCCGCGGCCCATCACGCCGGTGCAGAGTCCCTGTTGGCCCTGGCTCAATGGATCGCTGACGAGACTGGTGCCAAGCTGGGCTTCCTCACCGAGGCAGCGAACACCGTGGGTGCGCAACTGGCAAAAGCCCAGGCTCAAGGCCAGGGATTGAATGCCGCTCAAATGCTGTCAGGTGCTCTCAAGGGCGTCTTGTTGTTGAACACCGAGCCCGAATTCGACTCCGCAGCGGGCGCTGATTGCGCAGCTGTGCTCGCGAAGGCGGACATGGTGGTGACCCTGAGCCCCTTCAAGTCCAATATGGACTTCAGCGATGTGTTGTTGCCTGTGGCCCCGTTTACCGAAACCTCAGGAACCTTTGTCAACGCCGAAGGTCGCATCCAGAGCTTCCACGCTGTGGTCAAGCCTTTAGGCGAAACCCGTCCCGCTTGGAAAGTGTTGCGGGTACTTGCCAATGTACTGGGCTTGCCAGGCTTTGCAGATGACTCATCGCAGGCAGTGCTTGCGCGGGCTGTTGCGGGTGCAAACGAAGCTGGTTTTGTCTCGCCGGCCTTGCTGAATAACCGCACCACCGCTACGCCCGACTTGGCTGATGTGGGGGGTGTGCCCTCGGTGGCCTCCATTTATCAGCTCGACTCCTTGGTGCGTCGGGCTACTTCCCTGCAGTTGACGGCGGATGCGCGCCAGAGTGACGTGGCGGCTTCAGCTGAAGAGGTGCATGCATGATTGATGCAATTTACAACGCTGGGCTGGGTTTGCTGGCTGCCCAATGGTGGGCCACACTGGTCTGGCCTGTTCTCTGGATCCTGATCAAGATCGTTGCCATCCTGGCTCCCCTGATGGGCGCGGTTGCCTACTTAACGCTGTGGGAACGCAAACTGCTGGGTTTCATGCAGGTGCGCTATGGTCCCAATCGCGTGGGTCCTATGGGATTGCTGCAACCTATTGCGGACGCTCTCAAGCTCCTGACCAAGGAGCTGATCAATCCGACGGCTGCCAGTCAAGGCTTGTTCCGTTTGGGCCCCATCATGGCCATCATGCCGGCACTGGCTGCCTGGGTGGCAATTCCGTTCGGACCCGAAGTGGCTTTAACCAATGTGAACGCCGGTTTGCTGCTGGTCATGGCGATCACCTCGATTGAGGTGTACGGCGTGATCATTGCTGGCTGGGCCTCCAACTCCAAGTACGCTTTTTTGGGCGCTCTGCGTGCCTCCGCGCAGATGGTGAGCTACGAGATCGCCATGGGCTTTTGTTTCCTGGTGGTGCTGATGGTCTCGGGCAGCATGAATCTGACTGAGATCGTCGTGGCTCAAGCCAAAGGCATGGGTGTAAACATGGGACTCAGCTTCCTGTCCTGGAACTGGTTGCCTCTGTTGCCTATCTTCATGGTTTACCTCATCTCTGGTGTTGCTGAAACCAACCGCCACCCATTTGACGTGGTCGAGGGTGAGGCTGAGATTGTTGCGGGCCACATGGTCGAGTATTCCGGTATGGGCTTTGCGATCTTCTTCCTGGCGGAATACGCCAGCATGTGGCTGGTGTCCATCCTGGCTGTGCTGATGTTTCTGGGTGGCTGGCTGTCGCCTATCGATCATGCCTTGTTCAATGCCATTCCGGGCTGGATCTGGCTGGGTCTGAAAACTTTCCTGGTGGTGTCCATGTTCATCTGGATACGCGCCACTTTCCCCCGGTTCCGTTACGACCAAATCATGCGACTGGGCTGGAAGATTTTCATTCCTGTGACCCTGGTTTGGCTCATCGTGGTGGGCATCTGGATGCACACACCGTGGAACATCTGGAACTGAGGCCAAGCTGATATGTCTGTTGCTGTTTCATCCTCCAATAACGCCGCACGTACGGCGACTGGTTTTTCCCTGCGCGACTTCCTGTCCAGCTTCATGCTTTTGGAGCTGTTCAAGGGTATGGCCCTGACTGGGCGATACCTGTTCAGTCGCAAGATCACGGTTCAATTTCCTGAAGAAAAAACCCCGCTCAGTCCACGTTTTCGGGGTCTGCACGCATTGCGCCGTTATGAAAATGGTGAAGAGCGTTGCATCGCCTGCAAACTCTGTGAGGCCGTGTGTCCCGCCATGGCCATCACGATCGAGTCAGAGGTCCGGGCTGATGGATCGCGTAGAACCAACCGCTACGACATCGACCTCACTAAATGCATTTTTTGCGGATTTTGTGAGGAAAGTTGCCCTGTCGACTCGATCGTCGAGACCCACATCCTTGAATATCACGGTGAAAAGCGGGGCGACCTCTACTTCACCAAGGACATGTTGCTGGCGGTAGGCGATCAGTACGAGTCGCAAATTGCTGCCAACAAGGCTGCAGACGCCAAGTACCGTTGAGGCGGCCAGCCGCTTCAAGCAAATCAACCAAGAGTTACCCATGGACGTCAAAACGGGCTTCTTCTATTTGTTCTCGATCGTGCTGCTTTTTGCAGCCTTTCGAGTCGTCACGGCGCGCAACCCTGTGCATGCCGTGCTGTATCTCATGCTGGCTTTCTCGCAGGCGTCCGCAGTCTGGCTACTGCTGCAGGCCGAGTTTTTAGCCATCGTGCTGGTGCTGGTTTATCTGGGTGCGGTGATGGTTCTGTTCCTCTTCGTGGTGATGATGCTGGACATCAACATAGACGCCATGCGACAGGGTTTTTGGCGGGCATTTCCCTTGGCGGCGACGCTGGGGGGCTTGGTGGCCGCGGAGATGGTGGGTGTTGTGATGAGTGGCTTTCACTTGGGTGAGGCACCGGTCGCAGCCGCTGGCGCCGTATCAAACAGCAAGGCGCTGGGTATCTTGCTGTACACCGAATACCTGATGCCGATTCAAATTGCCGCCGCGATTCTGCTGGTTGCGATGGTGGCTGCCATCGCCTTGACATTGCGCCAGCGCAAAGACAGCAAGGCCATCAACCCTGCTA
>JBJOJH010000274.1:0-11508 GCA_046046715.1 Pseudomonadota bacterium
TGGTCCTTTGGCGACTACTTCAAGCGTGAATCGCTCAAATGGGCTTGGGAGCTTTTGACCGAGGTGTACAAGCTGCCCGCTGAGCGCTTGCTGGCCACGGTGTACGAGGAAGATGACGAAGCCTTTGACATCTGGACGAAGGAAATCGGCCTGCCGCCCGAGCGCGTGATTCGCATTGGCGACAACAAGGGCGGCCGCTACAAGTCCGACAACTTCTGGATGATGGCTGACACCGGCCCCTGCGGCCCGTGCAGCGAGATCTTTTACGACCACGGCGACCACATTCCTGGCGGCCCCCCCGGTAGCCCCGGCGAAGACGGTGACCGCTTCATTGAAATCTGGAACAACGTGTTCATGCAGTTCGACATGGCTGCAGACGGCTCCGTCACGCCGTTGCCCGCGCCATGCGTGGACACCGGCATGGGCCTGGAGCGCCTGGCCGCCATCTTGCAGCATGTGCACAGCAATTACGAAATCGACCTGTTCGACGCACTGATTAAGGCGGCCGCTCGCGAAACTGGCGAGACTGACCTGGGCAACAAGAGCCTGCGCGTGATTGCGGACCACATCCGCGCCACCGCGTTTTTGGTGAGCGACGGCGTGATTCCCAGCAACGAGGGCCGTGGCTATGTGCAGCGCCGCATCGTGCGCCGTGCCATTCGCCATGGTTACAAGCTCGGCAAGAAAACACCTTTCTTCCACAAGCTGGTGGCCGACCTGGTGCAGCTCATGGGCGACGCTTACCCCAAGATCAGGCAAGACGAGAAGCGCATCACCGAGGTCTTGAAGACCGAAGAGGAGCGCTTCTTCGAAACCCTGGCCAACGGCATGGAAATTCTGGATGCCGCTCTGGCTGACGGCACCCAGGTGCTGCCCGGGGAGGTTGCCTTCAAGCTGCACGACACCTACGGGTTCCCCCTGGATTTGTCTGCCGACGTCTGCCGTGAGCGTGGCCTGAGTGTGGACGAGGCCGGTTTTCATGCCGCCATGGAGCGCCAGAAGGCACAGGCCCGTGCGGCTGGCAAGTTCAAGATGGACAAGGCTCTGGATTACTCCGGTGCCGGCAACACCTTTGTGGGCTACGACGAGCTGGAGGCGCAGGCGCGCATCCTCGCGTTGTATGCCGATGGTGTGTCGGTAGCAGCCCTCAAGCATGGCCAAAGCGGTGTGGTGGTCTTGGACACCACCCCCTTCTATGCAGAGAGCGGCGGCCAGGTCGGAGATGAAGGCCTGCTGATGGCCGGCTCGGCCCGTTTCGAAGTGGCAGACACCCTGAAGATCAAGTCGGATGTTTTTGGTCATCACGGTGTGGTGGCGCAAGGGACACTGAATGTGGGTGACCAGATCACCGCCATGGTGAATCTGGACCAGCGCGCGGCCACGGAGCGCAATCACTCTGTGACCCACCTCATGCACAAGGCCCTGCGCGAGGTGTTGGGCGAACATGTGCAGCAAAAGGGCTCACTGGTCAACGCAGATCGCACCCGTTTTGACTTTGCCCACAACGCTCCGGTGACCGATGCGCAAATCCGCGAGATCGAGCAACGCGTCAACGACGAGATCCTGACCAACGCAGCCACTCAGGCCCGCATCATGGACATTGAGTCGGCCCAGAAAACCGGCGCCATGATGCTGTTCGGCGAGAAGTATGGCGAGACGGTGCGCGTGCTGGACATTGGCGGTAGCCGCGAGTTGTGTGGGGGCACGCACGTGCAGCGCACCGGCGACATCGGTCTGTTCAAGGTGGTGGGCGAGAGCGGCGTGGCCGCTGGCGTGCGTCGTGTCGAAGCCGTCACCGGCTGTAATGCGCTGGCGTATTTGCAGTCGCTCGAAGACACGGTGCATCAGGCTGCAGGCGCCCTGAAGGCTCCGGCCTCCGAGCTGCAGGGCCGTATCGGCCAGGTCCTGGAGCAGGTCAAGACGCTCGAAAAGGAACTTGCCGCGCTCAAGGGCAAGCTGGCATCGAGCCAGGGCGACGAGCTGATGACTCAGGCGGTCGATGTCAAAGGCGTCAAGGTGCTGGCAGCCCGGCTGGAAGGCGCCGATGCCAAGACTCTGCGCGACACCATGGACAAGCTCAAGGACAAGCTCAAGACCGCGGCCATCGTGCTGGCGGCGGTGGATGGCGACAAGGTTCAGCTGGCGGCCGGCGTGACCGCCGACAGCACGTCCAAGGTCAAGGCCGGTGAGCTGGTGAACTTTGTGGCCCAGCAAGTGGGTGGTAAGGGCGGAGGTAAGCCTGACCTGGCGATGGCTGGTGGCACAGATGCCTCCAAATTGGCAGCGGCGCTGGCCAGTGTGCAGGCCTGGGTTACCGAGCGCGTCTAAGCGTTTCGCCGCTGACGCCGCAAGGCGCCTCTGCTTCGGCAGTGGCGCCTTTTTTCATGGTGCGTTCGACAGGTAGTCACCGGTTCTGCAGTCTCGAATGTTTGTTTTAAATCAAAGAAAAATGCACCATAGTGCAAGAAAATTCATCTAATCATTTTGAAAGATGCATAAAAATGCACTTTCGAAGTGGTGAATTTTCAACCCCATACGGAGACCCACCCATGAGTGAAGCTACAGAAGCCATCCGCGGCGATGCCTTTGTCGAAGTCAGTTACGACGATGCGATCCCCAACAACGTGAACCTGTCGGAGGACCGCCAGCTGTTGCGCGCACTGGAGTCCTGGCATCCCGAGTATCTGGAGTGGTGGAAGGAAATGGGCCCTGAAGGCTTTCAGAATGCGGACGTGTACTTGCGCACGGCTGTGGGCGTCGACCCCAGCGGCTGGGCCAAGTTTGGCCACGTCAAGATGCCCGATTACCGCTGGGGTATCTTGCTTGCGCCCAAGGAAGAGGGGCGCACCATTACCTGTGGCCGTCACAAGGGTGAACCGGCATGGCAAGAGGTGCCGGGCGAATACCGCTCCTTGCTGCGCAAACTGATCGTGGTGCAAGGCGACACCGAGCCGGCATCGGTGGAGCAGCAACGCTGGTTGGGTGCCACCGCTCCCTCGCTTTATGACATGCGCAATGTGTTTCAGGTGAACGTGGAAGAAGGCCGGCACCTGTGGGCCATGGTTTACCTGCTGGTGAAGTACTTTGGTCGCGATGGCCGTGAGGAGGCGCAAGCGCTGCTGGAGCGCCGCTCTGGCCACCAGGACACGCCCCGCATTCTGGGTGCTTTCAACGAGCGCACGCCCGACTGGCTGTCTTTCTTCATGTTCACCTATTTCACCGACCGTGACGGCAAGATGCAGCTGGCTGCGCTGGCGCAGTCCGGGTTCGATCCCTTGTCGCGTTCCTGCCGCTTCATGCTGACCGAAGAGGCGCACCACCTCTTTGTGGGCGAGACTGGCGTGGGGCGCACGATCGAGGCGACTTGCAATGCGATGAAGGCCGCTGGCATCACCGACCCGTACGACAAGGACCGCATCCGCGCCCTGGGCGTGGTGGACCTGCCCACGTTACAGAAGAAGGCCAACTTCCACATGTCCGTGACGCGGGATCTGTTTGGTTCCGAAATTTCGTCCAATGCTGCTGATGCCTTCAGTACCGGTCTGAAGGGTCGCTTTAATGAAACGAGCATCCAGGACGACCACCAGCTCGAAAACAGCACCTACCCGGTGTTGACGGTGAGGGGCGGCAAATTTGTCACCGATGATGTGCCAGCCTTGCGCGCTATCAATGCTCGCTTGCTCGACGACTACATTGCCGACTGCCAAGGCGGTATCGACCGCTGGAACAAGGTGATGGAGAAGTCGGGCATCAACTTCAAGTTCACCCAGCCGCACAAAGGTTTCAACCGCAAGATCGGTGAATTCGGCAAAACCCGTATCAGTCCCGATGGCCGCATCGTCAGCCCGGCCGAGTGGGATGCCAACGTGGGCGACTGGCTGGTGGATGATGCTGACCACGCTTTCATCCAGTCCCTCATGAAGCCTTGTTTTGAGCCCGGCAAGTACGCGACCTGGATTGCACCTCCCCGCGTGGGCATCAACAACCAGCCGGTGGACTTTGAGTACGTCCGCATCGAGCATTCCTGATTCGCTGTAGCCTGAGACCAGGCTTCTTTGGGGCACCTCTTCACCGGGGAGCCCCTTTTTTGTCCCGGACGGGGCCATTGCCTTTGTCTGTGCGGCAGTTCAGGCGCTCATCTGCAATGAACGCTGGCTATGCCAACGGCGTGGCTCTCCGGTGACCGGGTCCGTGAAGGCGATGTGGCGCGCCAGCAGTTGCAGGGGGTGCCTGAAGTCTTCGGCATCCAGCGGGCCGCGCAGCACCGTGGGGTAAAACTGGTCGCCCTCAATGGGTCGACCCAGGGCCAACATGTGTACCCGCAACTGATGGCGTCGCCCAGTCACGGGCATCAGCCGATAGAGGGCACGGTCCCCAGCCGTGCGCAGCCATTCAATGTGTGTTTCGCTGTTGGGTGTGCCGGGCACTTCCCGCATGCGAAAGAAGAGGTCGTCCTCTTCCAGACGGCTGCGGTGCACAAGTGGCCGTGCGAGGTCGAGGGGCGCAGCGGCCACCGCTTCGTAGGTTTTGTGCACCTTGCGATCCCTGAACAGACCCTGGTAGGCCATGCGGTCCTGGGGGCGTTTGCTCAGCACCACCAGTCCGGCGGTTTCACGGTCGATGCGGTGGATGGGCGAGAGCTCAGCACAGCCGGTTCGGCGCTTGAGCCGGACCAGCAGGCTTTGCTGCACATACTTGCCAGTGGGGGTCACCGGCATGAAGTGTGGCTTGTCGGCCACCAGAAGGTGTGCGTCCTCGAAAACAATGGTTTCGTCATCGGGCAGAACAGGCTCGTGACTTAGGCTGCGGTAGTAATAAAGGCGCTGGCCTGCGGCATAGGTTTCGGCAGGTAACACCGGGCTGCCGTCTTCGTGGAGTACCTGACCTTTTTTGATGCGCTCTGCCCAGTCTGGTCGAGACACTGCCGCAAGCCGATCGGCCAGAAAGTCGAGCACAGTAGGCCAAGGACCAGCAGGGAGCGCCACCATGCTCGGGCTCACCCCGTGGAGGGTTGCGATCGCCGGGTTGCGTGGTGGCCGGGCCATGCGAGCCGTCGCCCCGGAGGCTCAGAGGCGCTTGAACACCAGATCCCACACCCCATGGCCGAGCTTAAGGCCGCGGTTTTCAAACTTGGTGAGTGGGCGATAGTCGGGTTTGGCGGCGTAGCCATCTGCCGTGCTTACGCTGTTGGCCAGCAGGGGCTCGGCACCGATGACTTGCATCATTTGTTGGGCATACGGTTGCCAGTCGGTCGCGCAATGCAGGTAGCCGCCCACTTTCAGGCGCGAGGCCAACTTGGCAACCAGCGGTTCCTGTATCAAGCGGCGCTTGTTGTGTTTTTTCTTGTGCCAGGGGTCAGGAAAAAAGATATGAATGCCATCCAGGCTGTGCTCGGGCAGCATGTGATCGAGCACCTCCACGGCGTCGTGGCGCAGGATGCGAATGTTGTGCAAGTTCTGCTCGCCGATGCGCTTGAGCAGCGCGCCCACACCCGGCTCATGCACTTCGCAGCACAAAAAATTGTCGTCCGGGCGCACCTTGGCAATGTGCGCCGTGGCCTCACCCATGCCAAAGCCGATTTCCAGAATCAGGGGCGCCGAGCGACCAAATGCTTTTGCGGCGTCCAACGGCTCTGGCTGGTAGCTCAGCAGATGGGTGGGGCCAAATTGTTCGTAGGCCTTGGCCTGCCCTGTGGTGGTACGGCCTGCGCGCAGCACATAGCTTTTGATGGTGCGCATGAAGGGTACTTCGGATGGTGCGGGGTCGCCTTCAGGGCTTGGATGAGAGGGCAGTTGGGGTTCAGTCATGCGCAGTGTGCCAGGGAGTAGGGGGCAAATTGTAGGGCGGCCATTCGGCCGGGACCTGGCCAAGAGTGACCTTAGGGATGTGCCCGCATCCACTGGGCCGTCCAGGTCGCCAGGGCCTTCGTCAGGGTGCCGGTTTGTGCAGGCAGCCCTAGTTGCAGTGCCGCCGTGTTGAGTGCTCGCAGTGGGTCGGCCAGGTCGAGTGCCGGTGCACCATGCTGTTTGCTGAGCTTTTCGCCATCGACGGTGCGTACCAGCGGCGTATGCAGGTAGGCGGGTGTGGGTAATTTCAGCGCACTTTGCAACAGCATCTGGCGGGCCGTGTTATCGGTGAGGTCCTCACCGCGCACAACATGACTCACGCCCTGGGCCGCGTCGTCCACCACCACTGCGAGTTGGTAGGCCCACAACCCATCGGCGCGGCGCAGCACGAAGTCGCCCACCGCCTGCGCCACGTCCTGCACTTGTAGCCCTAGCCGGCGGTCAGACCAGTGCACGGTGGCGTCCTGTCCCTTGCGCTTTATGACTGCGGCCACATTCAATCGCCAGGCACGGGCCGGTTTGCCAGCCAGGCCTGCGCGGCAGGTGCCGGGGTAGATCAGTTCTGTGTGACGTTCGCGGGCCCCACCTCGTTCGGTCCAGGCGTGCTCGATGTCCTTGCGGGTGCAGCCACAGGGGTAAGCCAGGCCAAGGGTGATCAACTGATCAAGGGCGGCTTGGTACAGGTCTGCGCGCTGCGATTGCCAGACCGGCGGTGCGTCCGCAAGCAAGCCGCATGTCGCCAATTGCGACAGGATAAGCAGGTCGGCGCCGGGTACGCAGCGTGGCGTGTCCACATCCTCGATGCGCACCAGCCACTGCCCGCCATGGGCGCGCGCATCCAGCCAACTGGCCAGTGCCGCGACCAATGAGCCTGCATGCAGTGGCCCAGTGGGCGAGGGGGCAAATCTGCCAATGTAGCGTGCGGCGCCCTCCATTCCCACCTTTCCCACCATTCCCTCCAGGCTCTGTGCTGCGCGAGGTTTGGTGCCCACCGACGGCGAAGCCCTGTCCCTCATGTTCTGCGTTGGCAGGTCAAATGACTTTCAGTGCGAGCTCCAAACCCGATACAAATGCGTTTTCGACACGATGGCCCAGGCACCAGTCGCCGCAGGCGCCGATGCGGGCCTTGGCGTCCCACAGGTGGCTGCTGCCCAAGGGCTGGGTGGTCTGGGCATAGAGCCAGCGCTGGGTGTCGATATGCGAGGGCTCGCTGCGGATGCCGGTCACTTCAGAGAAGGCGCGCAGCAGTTTTGCCTGCACGCGCGCGGCATCATCCTGCAGGTGTTCCTGGGACCATGCTGCGCTGGCCTGCACGGTCCAGCGCTCGATGATGCCGCGTTTGGGCTTGGACGACTCGCGGGCCAGCCAGGCAATGCGGTGGTGCGTGCTGCGAGCCGCGTTCCATTGCGGCCCCAGCGTGGTCATGCCAGGTTGCATGGCCTGGGGGAAGGCCAGCATCAAGGTCCAGCAAGGGGCCACTTTCACCTCAGCCATGGCTTTGACCAGGGCCGGCGCTTTTTTGGACGCTTTTAGCAGGTCGTGAGATTGCACCGAGGGCATGGCGAGCAGGACGGCGTCGAAGCCCGCAAAGACACGGGTGGCGTCGTCCAGTCCGGTAGTTTGTAATTGCCAGCGTTTGGTGTCCAGGGCATCACGCTCGATGCGGGTAACCCGGGTGTTGAGTTCCAGTCCTTGGGCTTGCTCCAGGGGTTCTGCCCAGGCACGGACCAGGCCATTCATGCCCGGTGTTGCGACCCAGTGCGACTCCCTGGCTGGCAGGCCCGCAGCCGCCACCAGCCCACGTGCATCCAGCACCCGTACGGTGTTGGCGCTCCAGGGCTTGCAGGCGTTGGGTGTGGTGGCGATGGCTTGCGCAAAACGCTCGTCACGCACCGTGAAGTACTGTGCACCATGGTCAAAGGTGCCAAAAGGGCTACGCCGGGTGGCCATGCGCCCCCCGGCACTGCCGCTTTTCTCGAATACGGTGACGCGATGACCGGCTTGCATGAGCGTGCGTGCGCAACTGATGCCGGCCATGCCGGCGCCAATAACGGCAAAGTGTTGGGTCTGGGTCATTGCGGTGTCTCCTGTTGTGTAGTCGCTTGCACTTTACACGCCCCGGTGCTGCAGCAGCGCATTTCGAGTGGCGGGGCTTTGAAGTTGTTGCAGCCACCATTGCAGTGCGCGCCCTTGGCCCTGGGCGCCGGCGCTGCGCCAAGC
The DNA here is from genome assembly GCA_046046715.1 of Pseudomonadota bacterium. GTDB lineage: Bacteria > Pseudomonadota > Gammaproteobacteria > Burkholderiales > Burkholderiaceae_C > JBEEJZ01. The sequence goes on from JBJOJH010000274.1 coordinate 8,067, forward strand.
GTAGCTGACCTGTACGACGCGTTCGGGCCGGTTGACCTGCTTCACCACCAGATGCCCCACCTCGATGTGCCTGCGTGCCATGCTCTCGGGCAAGAAGCCGACGCCCAGCCCGCGCAATTGGGCGTCGAGCTTGGCCTGCATGCTGGCCACGGTAAAAACATCTTGCCCACCCAAGAGGCCAAAACTCAGGCCTTGGCCCCGCTGAATGGTGTCGGCCACCGCCACGGCACGGTACTGACCGATGGTGGCATCGCTGATGGGTTCGGGCGCTTGCGCCAGAGGGTGGTGGGGCGCAACCGCAAACACAAACCGCACCATGCCCAGGGTATCGCCTTGCACACCCGTGCTGCTGCTCGGCTCGAGTGCCACGCCAATGGCCAGGTCAGCCTGGCCGGTGCTCAGGGCCTGCAAAGTGCCTGACAAGACTTCATCCCGCAATTTGATTCGGGTGGGCGGTTGCAAGGCATAAAAGCCTTCGCACAGCTCCATGATGGTGTTGGGCGAGATGATGCTGTCCACGGCCACCGTCAGTTGTGACTCCCAGCCTGTGGCAACGCGCTTGACCCGGTTGGCCACGGCATCGATCTCGCTCAGCAGTCGCGCACCTTCGCGCAGCAGTTCTTGACCCGCTGGCGTGGCGCGGGCCTGGCGCGAGCTGCGGTCGAACAGCAGTACGTCCAGGGCGTCTTCGATCTGGCGAACCCGGTAGGTGAGTGCGCTGGGCACCACGCCCAGTTGTCGGGCTGCGGCGGCGAAGCTGCCCGTTTCGGCCACCGCTTGCAGCATCGCCAAGGCGTCTGGCGTCAGAACATCACGAGAATTTTGCATGTATAGCTATTTTTCATTCAGTTTATTGAAATGATGCCATCAAATGAGGTGGATGGATATGGCGGCAGCCAGGCCTAAAGTTCAGCCTCAGTTCAAACCAGAGATATCCATGCTGACCCTGCGCAAATCACAAGACCGCGGCTACGCCGACCATGGCTGGCTCAAGTCCTTTCACAGTTTTTCTTTCGCGGGCTATTACGATCCGCGCCACATGGGCTTCGGCAACTTGCGCGTCATCAATGAAGACCGCATTGCGCCGGGCACTGGCTTTGGTACCCACGGCCATCGCGATATGGAAATCATCAGCTACGTGCTGTCTGGCGAGCTGGCGCATAAAGACACGATGGGCAATGTCAAGGGTATTCCGCCCGGCGACGTGCAACGCATGAGTGCTGGCACCGGGGTGCAGCACAGCGAGTTCAACCATGCCCCCAGCGACATCACCCACTTCTTGCAGATCTGGATTGAGCCAGATCGCGCAGGTGTGACACCCAGCTACGAACAAAAAACTTACCCAGATGCTGAAAAGCGTGGGCAGCTGCGCCTGGTGGCATCGCCCGACGGTGCGCAGGGCTCGGTCACTATTCATGCTTCGGCAAGGCTGTACGCAGGTTTGTTTGATGGGGCCGAAGCCGCTACGCTGGCACTGGAGCCGGCGCGCAAATGCTATGTGCACCTCATACGCGGCAGCCTGGTCGTGAACAGCCAGGCCCTGGAGCCTGGCGATGCTGCCTTGATGGAGGGCGAATCTGAGCTGGTGCTCGGGCAGGGCCAGCAAGCCGAAGTGCTGGTGTTTGACCTGGCACCGTGACATCGCCAGCGTTAAACCCTCATTGATCCAAGTTCACCCTCGGCCCGAGTCTGGGCCATACACCGCGTCATCCAAGGAGATTTGATATGGCAAAAGTAGCAGTTGTTTTTCATTCCGGTTACGGTCACACCCTGCGTCTGGCGCAAGCCGTGGCCGAGGGCGCTGGCGGCGAGTTGGTCACCATCGATGCTGACGGCAATGTGTCTGAGGAAGGCTGGGCCACCCTGGGTGCTGCAGATGCCATCGTGATGGGCAGCCCCACTTACATGGGCAGCGTGAGCTGGCAATTCAAGAAATTTGCCGACGCCAGCAGCAAGGCTTGGTACACCCAAGCCTGGAAAGACAAGATCTTTGGTGGTTTTACCAATAGCGCCAATCTCAATGGTGACAAGCACTCCACCTTGCATTACTTCATGACGCTGGCCATGCAGCACGGTGGCATCTGGGTGGGCACTGGTTTGAACTACAACAATACCAAGGCTTCCCAGCGCAGCGATGTCAACTACCTGGCGTCGTCGGCTGGTCCCATGGGCCAAACCCCTGGCGATGCCGGTGCCGATGAGATGAATGCCGGTGATCTGGAGACTGGCCGCCTGTTTGGCAAGCGCATTGCTGAAGTTGCAGGCAAGTTTCAAGGTTGATGCACTAAGCTGATGCGGACGGCGCCGTTACCATCGGCGCATGAAGATCATTGCTCTTTTGCCCTGGGCGGACTGGCTTGCGCTGGCCGGCTTTTTTGCTTTCTGGTCGGCCTACGCCTGGTTTGCCCGTTACTGGGGGTTGCGCCGCCCGTCGCTGATGATGACCACTCAGCGCTATCGGCGGGCCTGGATGCTGCAAAGCACCTCCCGTGACCCCCGCATGCTCGACGGCATCATCACGCAAAGCCTGTCGGCCAGCCCGGCCTTTTTTGCCTCGACCTCGATCTTTGTGATCGGGGCCCTGTTTGCCCTGTTGGGCACCACTGACAAGGCCGCCGAACTGGTGCGCGAGTTTCCTTTTGCCCAGCCCACGCCCTTGCTGGTGTTTGAGTTCAAGATCCTGGTGCTGATCGGCATCTTTGTGTATGCCTTCTTCCGATTCACTTGGTCGATGCGTCAGTACATCATCACCGGTGTGTTGCTGGGCGCCATGCCCGCGCCCGAGCAGCTGAGGGACGCGGGCGACGCCCGCGACCGCATTGTGGAGCGGTCTGCTGCCTTGCTGGGGCTGGCTGCTGACACCTTCAACGACGGCTTGCGTGCCTATTATTTTTCTTTTGCCGCGCTGGGATGGTTTTTCTCACCGCTGGCTTTTGTGTTAGCCACGGCCATGGTGGTTGTGGTGCTGTACGGGCGTGAGTTCCAGTCCGATGTTTTGAGAGCTTTGAATGACTAAGGTGCAGGTGTTGGATAAGGCGGCAGCGGGGCCGCATGCCATCGTGGTGGGGGGCGGGCCCGCCGGCTTGATGGCGGCAGAAGTGCTCAGCAGCCGGGGGGTACAGGTCGACTTGTATGACGCCATGCCGTCTGTGGGGCGCAAATTTTTGCTGGCCGGCAAGGGCGGGCTCAACCTGACTCACTCCGAGCCCCTGGATCGTTTTGTCACCCGTTACGGCGCAAGGCAGTCCGAAGTTAGCGCTTTGCTGCATGGATTTGAACCCGAGGCCCTGCGCGCCTGGGCTCAGGGCCGTGGGGTGTTTCAAAAGACAAGGCACCATCGCCCTGCCAACCCAACCAACGGTGACGCATGTGAAAGCGCACACCGGGTCCGTGGGCCGGGTGGCGCAAGCGCTGCAGCCAGGCCCTTAGCAGTGGCGCCGCC
>JBJOJH010000275.1:0-6677 GCA_046046715.1 Pseudomonadota bacterium
TGGGCACCGTGCAGCGAATTCTGGTGGAAGGCACGTCCAAACGCGATGCCCACGAGCTGATGGGCCGCACCGAATGCAATCGGGTCGTGAACTTTGACGGCTCGCCGCGCCTCATCGGCCAGCTGATCGAAGTGCGCATCACCGAGACCCGCACCTTCTCCTTGCGAGGCGAGGTCCTGACCCGAGAAACTGCACCGGCGATTTAGTCATTGCTGCAGCGTAGAGGCGGTACACCAGTAGCATCAAACGCAAGACAGCCCCATGACAAGGGCTGTACATCGCCCGACGCATTGTTTTACTGGTTCTTACGCGGATCGGCTCAAATCAACCTGCTGGGCACAGCGGCCTGATGCTGCAATTCAACATGCCATTGAACTGAGCGGCCATGCCCGGCCGTTCAGATCGGCATCAACGAGGTAAGCCCGGCATGCCTCCCATTCCTTTCATGCCGCCCAGTCGCTTCATCATTTTCATCATGCCGCCGCCCTTCATTTTTTTCATCATGTCCTGCATCTGCTCAAACTCCTTGAGCATGCGATTGACCTCCTGAACGTGGACGCCCGAACCCGCAGCAATTCGACGTTTACGGGTGGCCTTGATGATGTCCGGCTTGCTGCGCTCCAGAGGCGTCATGCTCAGGATGATGCCCTCTTTGCGGCGTATGTCTTTTTCGGCACGATCCATGTCCACCTGCCCGGCTTTCGCCGCCATGGCCGCCGGCAGCTTGTCCATCAGGCTGGAGAGCCCACCCATCTGCTTCATCTGCTGAATCTGGGCCAGAAAATCATTGAGATCAAAACCGCCACCGCTCTTGACCTTGGCTGCCAGCTTCTGCGCCGCCTGCAAATCAACGCCTGCTGTGACTTGCTCCACCAGGGCTACGATGTCGCCCATGCCAAGAATACGTCCGGCGTGGCGCTCAGCGTCGAAGACCTCCAGGCCATCGAGCTTTTCACTGGTACCGGCAAACTTGATGGGCGCGCCAGTGACCTGACGCACCGACAGGGCCGCACCACCCCGCGAATCACCATCCAGTTTGGTTAAGACGATGCCGGTGAGCGGCAGGGCTTCCTTGAAAGCCTTGGCGGTGTTGATAGCGTCCTGGCCCTGCATGGCATCCACCACAAAGAGCGTCTCCACCGGCTTGAGCAGCGCATGCAGATCACTGATTTCGCGCATCAGTGCCTCGTCTATAGCCAACCGGCCAGCCGTATCTACCAGCAACACATCAAAGAAATGTTTGCGGGCGTAATCCAGGGCCGCCATGGCAATGTTCACGGGCTTTTGATCTGGCGTGCTGGGAAACCACTCTGCGCCAGCTTGCGCAGTCACGGTCTTAAGCTGCTCAATGGCGGCGGGCCGATACACGTCGCCCGACACTGTCAACACTTTTTTCTTGCGTTTTTCGATCAAATGTTTAGCCAACTTGCCGGTCGTCGTGGTCTTGCCAGCGCCTTGCAAACCTGCCATCAAAATGACTGCGGGCGGCTGCGCCGCAAGGTTGATGTCGGCCACGCCTTCGCCCATCGTCGCAGCGAGTTCCTTGTTGACGATGCTGACAAGCAGCTGCCCCGGTGACAGCGAAGTCATCACTTCCTGGCCCAGCGCTTTCTCCTTAACGCGTGCCACAAAGTCACGCACGACGGGTAAAGCGACGTCAGCTTCGAGCAAAGCCATGCGAACCTCACGCAGCATGTCGGCCACGTTGGATTCAGTGATGCGAGCCTGGCCGCGTATTTCCTTGACCAGGCGGGAGAGTTTGTCGGTAAGAGCGGATGCCATGAGTCGGTGTTGCGGCGTAGGCCAGCAGGTTGTGCGCCCACACATGCTGCGCTGGGCAAGGGGCTAAACTTGAAGCCATGATTTTAGCCAGCGCATCCCAAGTCAGCGCCCTCCTCACAGTCGCCTGTGTGGCAGCTTACATGTCTGCCGCCACTCTGATGCCTCGCAGGCTGCAAGGTGCCTGGCAAGGCGTCATGCTGTTTGCGTGGCTGCTGCACGGCGGCGCACTGGCATGGGCGCTATGGGGCAATGGCTCAGACTTGGGACATCGTTTTGGCTTTGCGCCCGCCCTGTCCATGACGGCCTGGCTTTCCACTGCGGTGTACGCCATTGAAATCCGTGTTTATCCCAGGTTGCAGGGGCGCTGGATACTCGGCGTTCTAGCAGCTGTTGCTGTAGTTTTGGCGTGGCTTTTTCCGGGCACGCCCCTGCACAACAGGGCCTCACTTTGGCTGCCGGTGCATTTGTCTCTGGGCGTCGCTTCGTACGGACTTTTTGGTGTTGCAGTCATCCACGCCTGGCTGATGACTCGGGCCGAGGAGAGCATTCGGCATGCAACCGAGCCCCACCTGGGCTTGCCATTGCTCACACTGGAACGGCTGACCTTTCGTTTTGTCACAGCGGGCTTTGTCCTGCTATCGGCAACGCTGATGTCAGCCTGGTTATTTGGCGGGTCACTTTATGGTGGGTCGACAAGTTGGAAATGGGATCACAAAACCATTTTCTCGGTGTTGTCATGGCTGGTATTTGCCATCCTGCTCCTGGGTCGCGCACGCCTAGGCTGGCGCGGTAAGCGCGCGGTGCGCGTTCTTTACGTCGGTGCGGGGCTCTTGCTGCTGGCCTACGTGGGGTCGCGCTTTGTCCTGGAAGTCCTGTTGGGGCGGGTCCAGTGAAACTCTTCCTGATAGTGGCTGTCGGACTTTTGCTGGTTTGGTTGTGGCGGTCTGGCCGCCGTGCAGGTAACTCCCCGCCTGATCAGACAAAGCACCCAGCAGATCACGACACGTCCAGCATGGTTGCTTGCAAGCATTGCGGACTGCACCTCCCCGAAACCGAGGCGGTAAAGGGACTGCAGGGCATGTACTGCAGCCTAGCCCACATGCATCAACAGGAGCGCTGAGTGCAAGCGCCATCAGAGGCGGTCTCCTGGTTCGGACCTGCCCTGGAAAGCGACACAAGCGGCCGACCAGGGGAGACGGCAGAGTTCGTTCGCCTGTGGCGGGGTTTCATGACCGCCCGCGTCACAGTCGGCGTCGTGTTGGTTGCACTCCAGGGCTTTTTATTGAGCGCGGGCGCAAGCCTGAGCCCATGGCTGCTGCTGATGTGTGGCGGCTATTTCATCGCCAGTCTGTTGGTGCGCTTGCTGCACCCCCCTCGCCGGCTAGGCTCCAACTTCGATCCTCAATGGCTGTTGACCGTGGGGGTGGACCTGCTGGTTTTTGTCACCCTACAGTTTTTTCAGGGCAACACCCTCAATTACGCCCTCTTGCTCGCGCTCCCAGTGCTACTGGCCGGCGTTCTGGGCAAGCTGTCTTTGTCGCTGGGTACTGCAGCTAGCGCCACCCTGTTGCTGCTCGCCCATGCGACGTGGTGGGCACTGCACAACAGCGCCGACGGCTCCGCCCGTTTTGCCCAATCAGCACTGACAGGCGTTGGTGGATTTGCCATCGCCTTCCTGGCCAGCCTGCTATCCAACCGCCTGGCCACCGAAGAGAAGAAATCCATCAGCAGTCTGCGCGCCGTGAGGGTGCAACTCCAGATTAACGAGCTGGTGATTGAATCGCTGCAGGATGGCGTGCTGGTAGTAGACGACCTGGGCAACGTGCACGCGGCTAACCCGGCAGCGCGCACCCTGCTGGGTGGGCCGGCCCTGTCGGCACCTGTCCCCTGGTCCCTGGGTTCTCAGGCCGGATGGCAAGCGCTCCTCAAACTGACCGAACTGAGCTTTTTTCGCGACGGCCTGGCTCAAACGCCCGCAAGTATTCATCACGCGGGACAAGGCCCGCGCCAGGTTCGGGTACGCACTCGCCTGACGGTGCCTATGGGTGGCTCAGCGGAGCGACTTTGCGTGATGTTCCTGCAAGATCAGCGCGAGATGGAGGCTCAGATGCGTTCCGCACAACTGGCGAGCATGGGCCGCATGTCTGTGGCTGTCGCGCATGAAATTCGCAACCCACTGGCGGCCATTGCCCAAGCCAACGCCTTGTTGGAGGAAGACCTGAGCCAACCCCACCACCAACAGCTCACCCGCATGGTTCAGCAGAACGCTCGCCGGCTGGAAAAAATTGTTGAAGACATCCTCAACGTGTCGCGCGTCACACGTCAAGGGGACGAAGACGCCACCGCGCAACTGTTGTTAGTCGAAAGCGTTCAGCGGATTTGCCGGGATTGGGCCCGACAAAGTGGCTTAGAAGCGGCCCTGCAGCTCCACCTGGAGACTGCCGAGACGCGCGTGATATTCGACGGCGACCATTTGCGCCGGGTCTTGGTCAACCTCCTGGATAACGCAGGACGTTACGCGGACCGGCAAGCTGGCGCCATCCAGATCAGCACCCGATCCGGCTCCTCAGGACACATCACACTCGGCGTCTGGAGCAACGGCTTGCCACTGGATCAATCCGTACAGAGACATTTGTTTGAGCCCTTCTTTTCATCGGAAAGTCGCTCCAGTGGCCTGGGGCTTTATATCTGCCGAGAGTTGTGCGAAGGGCATGGCGCCGCGTTACGCTACCAGCGTTGCGAACGATTCATCGATGGCCGTCGCGTGGACGGCAATGAGTTTCAAGTCCTGTTGCGCTGCGTCGGCGATGCGGCCTGAACCAGGCTTTGTTGTGACCCCCGGGAATACACATGGCAACCAGACCGCATAACAGCCTACTGCCCATTTTGGTTGTAGATGACGAACCCGACCTACGCACTTTGTACGAACTTACCTTGCTTCGTGAAGGCTATCGGGTTGAAACCGCCGGCAGCCTGGCGGAGGCTCAGCAGCACCTTAGCCAGACGCGCTTTGAGTTGATCATTACCGACATGCGCCTACCCGACGGCTTGGGCACCACCTTGTTGCAGCAGGTTCGAGAGCAACGCAGGCCAGAGCGGTGCATCGTGATCACCGCCTATGGCTCCGCAGAAAACGCTGTCGAGTCGCTGAAGTCGGGGGCGTTCGACTATCTGACCAAGCCCGTGGATCTCAAGCAATTCCGCTCTGTCATCGCCTCCGCCATGCGAGATGGTGCAAGGTTGACGGCAGAACCCTCTCCGGGCATGGGCCATGACCCGGCTCCGACGGTACGCGTGCACGGCAAATCGGGAGCAAACGAGGACGCGCCGGGCCTGCAAGCGTTGCAGCAAATGGTGGGTGAATCGGCCGTCATGCGACAGGTCAAGGAACGCATCGTCAAGGTTGCGCGCAGCATGGCCCCCGTACTGGTTCGCGGCGAGTCTGGCACTGGCAAGGAGCTCGCCGCCTGCGCGGTCCATGCCAACAGCCACCGAGCGGGCGGCCCCATCGTGGCTGTCAACTGCGGTGCCATTCCCGAGTCCTTGCTGGAAGCAGAGTTCTTCGGCGTCAAAAAAGGCGCATTTACAGGCGCAACCCAGGACCGGGAAGGCTTCTTCCAGGCTGCCCAGGGCGGCACCCTGTTTCTGGACGAAATCGGTGACCTGCCGCTGGCCATGCAGTCCAAGTTGCTGCGCGCCATACAGGAGCGGCGGGTGCGGCCTATCGGCTCCACGGTCGAGGAGCAACTGGATGTTCGGATTGTCAGTGCGACGCACAAGGACCTGGCGACCGAGGTGCAGGCCGGGCGTTTTCGGCAAGACTTGTATTACCGCTTGAACGTGATTGAGATCCATCTTCCGCCCCTGCGTGAGAGGCTGGCCGACCTTCCTGCCCTGTGTGACGCCCTGTTAACCCGCATTGCTGCGGAGTCTGGCATCGCTGTGCCACGAATGACGCAATCCATGCTGGATCAACTGAGCCTGGACCCCTTGCGGGGCAACGTTCGCGAACTCGAGAATTTGCTCCACCGTGCCGTGGCCCTCAGTGAGGATGGCGTACTAGGCTTGCTTGATGAGCCCGATACGTCCCACGGCAACGATCCCTGGGTCAGCACCCGGGCCGCTGTCTTGCAACCTGAAATAGCCATACGCAGCAGCGACATACCGCAAGACCTGCAAAGCCACCTAGATCAGCAGGAACGCGAGATTCTGGTTCGGGCGCTGCAGGAAACAGGCTTCAATCGAACCGCCGCGGCTGCTCGCCTTGGCCTGAGTCTGCGACAAATCCGTTACCGCATTGCACGTCTGAACATCGACGCGCCGCAAGGTAGCGACATCACCGATGAGCCGACCTGAGCCTACGCCTTATGGCGACCGTCGGGCCACAGATTGGCAGCAGGGCTGGTACTTGCCGGCGGCACACGTCCCATCGCCCAACTTCGGACCCCGGCCACCCGGCACAGACATCAATCTGATTGTTCTGCATTCCATCAGCCTGCCACCCGGTGAGTTTGGGGGCGATGCTGTCGAGCGCTTATTCACCAACCGGCTGGACTGGGATGCGCACCCCTATTACTCGAGTATTCGGGGCCTCGAGGTGTCGGCTCACTTTTTCATCAGCCGTGAAGGGCGGCTTACACAGTTCGTCAGTTGCGATCAGAGGGCCTGGCATGCGGGCATGTCCAGCTTTCGCGGCCGAGAGAACTGCAACGACTACTCCGTAGGCATTGAAATGGAAGGCTTGGAAGGTGGCCTTTTTGAAGCAGCTCAATATCAGGCGCTCACATCTTTGTGCCTGGCCCTTCAGCAGGGTTACGGCATCACCACGATAGCCGGGCATGAACACATTGCACCGGGTCGCAAAGCTGACCCTGGCCCGGGTTTTGACTGGACAG
>JBJOJH010000276.1:0-2564 GCA_046046715.1 Pseudomonadota bacterium
ATGCAGCCCGTGCTGGGGCCCAAACGCTCATCTTCATCCAGTTCTTGCAGGTCTGCCAGCGCTTTGGCCGTGTCAAAGCTGCCTTTTGTCAGCGCGGCCTGAATCAGCTCCTGAGCCAGCACCAGCGCCTTGCGCCCGACGGCCTCTTCGGTGTATTGCACGACGACCTGAAACACCCCGGGCTCCACTGTCTCCGTGGTACGACTGAAGCTGACCGGGCAGCCGGCCTGCGCCTGCAATGCCAGGGTGGCTGCCTCCAGCACATGAGCCAGGGACACGGGGCCTTCAAAACCGCGATGCCGTATCGGGCCGATGGCGGGGAAGAGACCCCGGATGCGGTCTTCAAACCCTGGCAGGGTCGCCAGGGTTTGCGTGTGGTCGCTGCAGCGCACCACGGCTTCGACCGAGGTGTTGCGGCTCCAGAGATTGGGGCCGCGCAAGGCACGTATTCGGGAGACTTCCATGTCAATTCATTCCTTGTGCGCCTGGCACTTCAAAAGTGCGTATGCCAGCGCTGATCAGTGCGGGCGCGATGCCCATCGCCCAGGCCGCTGCCACACCCGCCAGCATGGTGGGGGTTGCCAGCGGTGTTTGGTTGGCGTGGCCGGCGGTTTCGGTCAAGACTGTTTCCTGTTTGCCCTGCGCCAGCACGACGTTGATGCCGCGCGCAAAAACAGCACGGCCACCGCCGTCACGCTGCTGGCGGATGGCTTCCAGTTGTTCGTCACAGGCGTAGAGAATGCAATCGCCATCGCACAGCTCGGCCATGGAAGCCACTTGATCACTGGCTGCGTGCAGCACAGCCGTACCGCTGGCAAGCACCACATCGACCTGCGTACGCAGCACCTTGAACAGCTGCTTGTCATCGTGTACGTCGTACTCAGCCAGTTCAGGAAGTCGCTCAAAATCAGTCACGATGCCTACTTGGCAGCGGTCGTAGGCCAAACCATCTTTCAGGATGCTGATGGGGCCGTTTTCGATCACCACGGCCTGCACGGAGCGGTTCATGAGCAGACGTTGGGCCGCGTCAAAGTGGGCACTGGGCTCAGATTCCACGCGGCGACGGTCCAGAAACAAGCCGTTTTGGCAGGCTGTGCCAGTGATGCGTCCACTGAGCTGAAGAATCCAGGCGACCAGTTGCGCTACGGAGTGGGTGTCTTGGGAGCCGGCCACCCCCACCACCGGAATGCGACCACTGGCCCCTTCCGGAAAGAGGTGATCGCAAATGGCTTTTCCCACCGGTCGGGGTGAACCCTGGGCGGGTTTCAGGTGCATCAGCAGACCTGGGCCGGCGTTTACCTCGACGATGGCGCCGCCCTGTTCGTGAAGGGGACGCGAAATGTCTTGCGCCACCAAATCGATGCCCGCCACATCCAGGCCGACCACCCGGGCAGCCAGGCCAGCCATGTAGCTGACCTCGGGGTGCATCTGGTCCGTGCAGTCGATGGCGACATTGCCGTTGCGCTGGATCAGGACGCGTCTGGCGTCCTTGGGAATGGCGTCTGGGCCCAAACCTTGGCGTTCCAGCAGTTGGCGTATGACCGGTTCGCGTTCCAGGATGATGGTTTCAAGCGGAAATTCCTCAGCCTCGCCACGGCGAGGGTCGGTATTGAGCTGGCTGTCGATCAGCTGGGCGACGGTCGATTTTCCGTCTCCTGTGATCCAGAGGCTCTCTCCCCTGGCGGCTGCGACCACCTTGCCACCCACAACCAGAACCCGGTGCTCGTTGCCCCGTATGTAGCTCTCGACAATCACCTCGCTGCCTTCGGCATCGGCAATGCTGAAGGCGCGCTCGATGTCCGCCTGCTCTGTCAATTCCAAGGACACACCGCGCCCATGGTTGGCGTCGGATGGTTTGACCACGACGGGTAGTCCGATGTCCTGCGCCGCTTCCCAGGCTTCGGCTGGGGAATCCACCACCTGACCTTCGGGCACTGGTACGCCACAGGCTTTGAGCAGACTCTTGGTGAGGTCCTTGTCGTGCGCGATGCCCTCGCCTATGGCGCTGGTGTGTTCTGTTTCCGCCGTCCAGATACGCCGTTGTGCCGAGCCGATGCCCAGCTGCACGAGGTTGCCGTCATTCAGGCGGATGTGAGGAATGCCGCGCTCAGTGGCTGCCGATACGATGGACACTGTGCTGGGGCCGAGGTAGCAGTCGTCCAGCACATCCTTGATGCGGGCCACGGCAGCACGCAAATCATCTGCAGTGCGGGGCTCGTCGTTGATCAGGGCCAACAGCAGCTGATGACCTTCGGCCAGGGCGGCGCGTGCGACTTGTTCGTCGCGAGCCCGGAAGACCATGCGATACACACCGTGCCGGGTAGTGCTGCGGGTTTGTCCAAAACCGGTGGGCATGCCTGCCAGGTTGAGCAGTTCAATGATCACATGCTCCAGCACATGACCTGCCCAGGTGCCTTCGACCAAGCGCTGGTAAAAACCACCTGCCTCGCCCACACCGCAGTGGTGCTCCATCAGCGAGGGCAACAGGGTGATCAGGCGCTCATTGAATCCGGGAATCTGATTGGACGGCGTTTCTTCCAGCTTACCTAAATCAAGCCATACTT
>JBJOJH010000277.1:0-4213 GCA_046046715.1 Pseudomonadota bacterium
GGACCGTCGCTGGATGACACTCTTGCACTGGGGTGGGCGTCACTGGCGGCCACCCGGTCCTTGGCTTGAACGGGGCGGGCTCCCAGCTTGACCCTCAGCCGGCGCACCCCCTCCGCTTCGAGTTCAGGGTCGGCAGGGCGCGGCTGCCAGACGGTCTGTTCTTTTCTTTCCGTGGTGTACACCTCCATCATGCCGCGGTGGCTGATGAAGATATCTGTACTGCCATTGGCGTTGCGTTCAAGGCGCGTGCGAAAGCGATCACGTTCAGAGGTTGAGTACAAGGCATCAAAGACTTTGCCCAAGGCAGAACGGATGAAGTCTTGTGGAATTTTTGCGCGATTCTCGGCCCAGTCGGTTTCCATGATGCCCAGGCTGGACTGGTCGGTGGACAGCAAAAAGCCGTTTTCCAGCCAAAAGCCCTTGATTGGCTCCCAAAGCTGATCCGCGGGACGGTTGACCACCAGCCAGCGCTGGTTGCCCTGACGCTCCACCCGCACATCACCGATCGCTGAGGCTGCGGTGGGTGCGCCCGGTGCTGCCTGACTGACCTTGAAGCCTGACGCGGTCACCGTGCCGCCAGGAACCTGGTACCGGTTATCTTTGGACAACTGGCTCAGATCGGGCGGCACTTCGAGCGACGCCGCCTTACCTGCGCTGCGGTAGTCCACCTTGTCGGTTTCCAGGGCGGAACATGCGGCCAGGGCCAGCGAGGCAGCCAACAGGCTGAGTCTGCAAATAGGTTTCACCGATAAATCCTTGGATCTGGTAATAGTCAAAAAGGGTCACAAGAGACCGGCAGCGATCAAAGCGCTCTCGACCAAACCAGTGTTGCCAGCAGTTAACGGTGTCAGCGGCAGACGCATGGCGGGGCCACTCAGGCCCATGCGATGCATGGCCCACTTCACCGGGATGGGATTGGGCTCAACAAACAAGTGGCGGTGAACCGGCAGCAGGCGCATTTGCAGGGCCATCGCCGTTGCAACATCGCCGGCCATGGCTGCCACGCACAACTCATGCATCAGGCGGGGTGCCACATTGGCCGTCACGCTGACGTTTCCGTGGCCACCGCAGAGCATCAGCGTCACAGCGGTCGGGTCATCGCCGGAATAAATCGCAAAGCCTTCAGGGGCTTCGCGGATCAGCCACTGCGCACGTTCGATGTTGCCGGTCGCTTCCTTGATGCCGACGATGCCCGGTACCTGTGTCAGGCGCATCACCGTGTCGTGGGCCATGTCGGCGACGGAACGGCCAGGCACGTTGTACAGCACCATCGGCAGATCCACTGATTCCGCAATTGCCTTGAAGTGCTGGTATTGGCCTTCCTGAGTGGGCTTGTTGTAGTAGGGAACGACCTGAAGCTGGCAGTCTGCGCCAACAGCCTTGGCAAACTTGGCCAGTTCTATGGCCTCGGAGGTGGAGTTGGCACCGCAGCCGGCCATGATGGGCGCACGGCCACGGGCTTGCTCAACGGACACCCGGATGATTTCGCAGTGCTCCTCGACATTGACGGTAGGCGACTCGCCCGTGGTGCCTACCACGCCGATGCAGTCAGTGCCTTCGGCGATGTGCCAGTCAATCAACTTGCGCAAGGTGGGGTAGTCCACGGTGCAGTCGTCGTGCATGGGTGTGACGAGTGCCACGATGCTGCCCTTGATGGGGCCAGTTGAGCTTGTCATGTCCGGTAGTTCCAACGGAAAAAATTCATTTTAACTAGAGTGGGTAGCGCGTCGGTAGCTCTGCGGCGGAGGGTGGCGATACGGGTCTGCAAGCCACGATGCGCTGCACAAATCTGTCCGGGGCGCTCAGGAATCCGTGTTCATAGGCAATCACCCGCAGCTCTGGAAAGGCACGTATCAACTCGCCGTCTTGCAACAAGAAGTCTGGTCGCGACGGCTTACCGACACTGGCATTGCCGTCGGCGAAGGTTTCGTAAATCAGTATCCCACCGGGCGCCACCGAGGCCTGAATGAGGGGCAACAGGGGGCGCCAGAGGTAGTTGGTCACCACGACCGCGCCAAAGGTTTCGGGTGCGTCATGGATGACAAGTGGCCAAGGTCCACTTTCGATGTCCGCCAGTACACCCCGCCCCCAGTGCTGGACTGCTGCAATGGCCTGCTCCGAGCGGTCTATGCCCGTGACCGCATGGCCGCGCCGGGAAAACCATTGGGTGTGTCGCCCCAGCCCACAGGCAAGATCCAGCACCGAACATCCCGGCATCAGCAAGTGGGACCAGCGCTGCACCCAAGCTGAGGGTACCAAGTCGCCGTGCGAAGAAATAGGCAATGCTGCCTGCAATTCCGAAGGAGTCATGCGCACCTTAAAAGCAGGACCAAAGCTGATTGGACATCATGACCATGAACTCCGGCTGCAGGTACATCAGGCTCACACCTGCGAGCACGGCAACTGCCAGCAGCACCAGCAGGGTGTTTGTGGCAAATGTGCGTCTATTCATCATGGCTTGAGCATTGCTATCTCGGATCCACAAACGATGGGGCTGAATCAAGTGGATTTGATTGCGGGTTCAGTCACCGGCCTGGCAATGGCATTTTCTTGGACCGGAAGATTGACCAGGCCGGCAAAGATGCCCAGGGCGATAGACAGCATCCACACCACGTCGTAACTGCCGGTTCGGTCATACAGATAACCCCCAAGCCAGACGCCCATGAACGATCCAATCTGGTGGCTGAAAAAGACAAAGCCGCTGAGCATGGACAGATGAGCGACGCCGAAAATTTGTGCAAGGGCAGCGTTGGTGGGGGGCACCGTTGACAGCCACAGCAGGCCCATGACCATGGAAAACAGATAAACGCTGCTGGGGCCCAAGGGCGCGAGCAGGAACAGGGTAATGGCCACGGCCCTGGCGAAGTAAATGAAGGCCAGGATGTTTTTCTTGGACATTTTTTGTCCCAGGGCACCGGCCGCGTAGGTGCCAAAAACATTGAACAGGCCGATCAGTGCCAGGGCAAAACTGGCGACTTGAGGTGACAGGCCGTGGTCCTTGAGGTAGCTCGGCATGTGCACACCAATGAAAACGACCTGAAAACCACATACGAAATAGCCCGCCGTCAGCAACTGAAAGCTCCGGTAGCCAAAGGCCTCCCGCAATGCTTGCCAAATGGTCTGATGGCGGTGTGCGACGGTGCCTGTGTGCAATTCAGGCTCACGCAGGCCACTTGCCAGGGGAATGATCAGCAAGGCACTGGCACCCAGGATGATCAGGGCCTGCTGCCACCCCTGCGAGCTAATCAGGTAGCCTTCCGTGGGCACCATCAGAAACTGCCCAAAGGAACCCGCTGCGGCTGCCACGCCCATGGCCCACGAGCGCCGGCTGGCGGGCACATTGCGGCCAATCACACCGTAAATGACGGCGTAGGTGGTCCCTGCCTGGGCCATCCCGATCAGCACACCCGCACTCAGGGCAAACAAGGTGGGCGTCGTGGCGTAGGCCATACCGATCAAGCCGAGGGCGTACAGCACTGAGCCAGCCACGATCACCCGGAACGCACCGAAGCGATCCGCCACCATGCCTGCGAATATGCCAAAAAATCCCCACGACAGGTTTTGAATGGCAATCGCGAAGGCAAAGGTTTCCCGGGTCCAGCCCTGGTCTTGGGTGACCGGTTGTAGCCAAAGGCCGAAGCCGTGTCGTATTCCCATTGAGAGGGTCACGATCAGTGCGCCACAGGTCAGGACCTGAAGCAGTGGGAGGGAACGTTGGGTGGAGGCCATCCACGCACTTTACCCAATTGCTGCCATCTTGCCAGACCAGGGGTCACCGACGGAAGGTTGCGGCTGTACGGGCGTACAGTTGTTCTGCGGTCGGCACACCTACAATCCGGCGCTATGTCTGCGAAACCTCTACCCGCTAAACCGATTCCCGAATACTCCGAGTCTTCGATCCGGGTGCTCAAAGGCCTGGAGCCTGTCAAGCAGCGCCCAGGCATGTACACCCGCACCGACAACCCCTTGCACGTCCTGCAGGAGGTGCTGGACAACGCCGCCGACGAGGCCCTGGCCGGTCACGGAAAAAAGATCAAGGTCACTTTGCACATCGACGGCTCGGTGACGATCGAGGACGATGGTCGCGGCATCCCCTTTGGCATGCACCCCGAGGAAAATGCGCCGGTGATCGAATTGGTCTTTACGCGTATGCATGCCGGAGGCAAGTTTGACAAGGGCAAGGGGGGGGCTTACAGCTTTTCTGGGGGCTTGC
>JBJOJH010000278.1:0-3164 GCA_046046715.1 Pseudomonadota bacterium
ACCAAAAAACAGGCGGGTTCGTGGCACTTGAGCCAGGCGCTCACATAGACCAGCAGCGCAAAGCTGGCGGCGTGGCTTTCAGGAAAGCCGTATTCGCCGAAGCCCTCGATCTGACTGAAGATGTTTTCAGCAAAGTCGGTGCTGTAGCCATTGGCCACCATGCGACGGATCAGCACATCGTGAAACTTGTGCACACCGCCCTTGCGCTTCCAGGCGGCCATGGAACGGCGCAGCTGGTCAGCCTCATCCCCACTGAAGTTGGCTGCCAGCATGGCAATCTGCATCACCTGCTCCTGAAAAATCGGCACGCCCAGGGTGCGCTGCAGGGCCGCTTCGAGTGCAGGTGGCACATCCACCGGTTCCAGCCCCTGGCGGCGACGCAAGTAAGGATGCACCATCCCGCCCTGTATGGGCCCTGGTCGCACGATGGCCACCTCCACCACCAGGTCGTAGTAGTTGCGGGGCCGCAGGCGAGGCAGCATGGACATCTGGGCCCGGCTTTCGATCTGGAACACCCCCACCGTGTCGGCAGCGCAGATCATGTCGTAGGTAGGCACATCTCCGTCGGGAATGTCCTGCATGCGCAGTGCCTGCCCCCTGCGTTGCCCAGCCAGCACCAAACAGCGGCGAATGGCGCTCAACATCCCCAGCGCCAGCACATCCACCTTCAGCAAACCCACCTCATCCAGGTCATCCTTGTCCCACTGGATGATGGACCGATGCGCCATGGCGGCGTTCTCTATTGGCACCAGTCGCGACAAAGGCCCATCGGTCAACACAAAGCCGCCGGGGTGCTGGCTCAGATGGCGTGGAAAACCGATCAGCTGCCGCGTCAGGCTGAGCCACTGAGCCTGGCGCTCATCCAGCACCGACACACCCAGGGCTTGTGCCCAGGCATCGGGATCTGACCCCAATTGATTGAACCGGGAATGTGACTTGCTGGCCTGCTCGATCAGCACCTCTTCCACACCCAGCGCCTTGCCTACATCCCGCAAGGCACTGCGGGTGCGGTAGCTGGTCACCACCGCGGTCAGAGCCGCCCGGTCGCGGCCGTACTTTTGATAGATGTACTGGATCACCTCTTCACGTCGGTCGTGCTCAAAGTCCACGTCGATGTCGGGCGGCTCATTGCGTTCGCGGCTGATGAAGCGCTCAAACAGCACGTGGGTACGCGCCGGGTCCACCTCGGTCACGCCCAGGCAGTAACAAACCGCCGAATTGGCCGCCGACCCCCGCCCTTGGCACAAAATGCCCTGGCTGCGGGCGAAGCGAACAATGTCAAACACGGTCAGGAAGTACATCTCGTACTTCAGCTGGGCAATCAGGGCCAGTTCGTGTTCGATCTGGCGCAGCACGGCCTGGGGCGCACCGTTCGGGTAACGCATCGGCAGTGCCTGCTGTGTGAAATGGCGTAGCGTCTGGGCCGGCGTCAGGCCCGGCAGCAAGGCCTCTTGTGGGTAGCGGTAACGCAACTCATCCAGGCTGAATTGACAGCGCTGTGCCACTTGCAGGGTGTTGGCCAACAAGGCGTGGGGATAGAGCTGGGCCAGCCGCTGGCGTGAGCGCACATGCGCTTCGGCATTGGGTTCCAGACCGGCACCACACTGGGCCACCGGTTGATGCAAGCGCACGGCGCTGATCACATCCTGCAAGGGTTTGCGTGAGCGCACATGCATCAGCACTCGGCCTGCAGCCACCAGCGGCAGACCGGTGAGCCGCGCCGCCTGCTGCAAGGTGTGCAGCCAAAGGGCATCGTCTGGGCCGTGTTGCAGCACCACGCCCAGCCACAAGCGATTTGCAAACCGCCCCCTGGCACGCAGACACCAGGCACACAGGCTCTCAAAACTGCCCCCTCGCTCCGGAACCAGCAGCAACTCGCAATCTAGCAAGGCCTCCCAGGCTGCATCGGACCACGGCAGCTGATAGCGGCCCTTGTCGGCCTGGCGCCTGGCCACGGTGATCAGCTGGCACAGCTGCCCCCAGCCCAGCAAACTGCGAGGCAAAACGACGAAGGTCGCGCCTGACAGCACAAAATGCGCGCCCGGCAACAACTGCAAGCCCAGGCGTCGGGCCTCGGCATGGGCCCGCACCACGCCGGCCACCGAGCATTCGTCGGTCACCGCCAAAGCCGCATAGCCCAGTGCATGGGCCCGCTCCACCAGTTCAGCCGGATGCGAAGCCCCGCGCTGAAAACTGAAATTGCTCAGGCAAAACAGCTCGGCGTAGGCCGGCTGACTGTCTGCCGTCTCAGGCTTTATCAGGTCAGGCATACAGGCCGTGCAAAAACCAGCGGTCTGCGCCCTCACGGGCTGTCAGGCGTTCACGGTAAATCCAGACGCAATGACCCTGCGAATTCTGGGCAATGTAGTAGTCACGCAACACAGGCCCAGCGCACAAGCCAGAGGCCGTTCCGGATTCACCCGTCGCCCACCAGCCCGCCTCGACGCGATGTGGCCCTGCCAGCAAGTTCAAGCGACCTTGGTAAACAGGCCCCACCTCATCACTGTTCAGGGCCATCGGCTGGGCGAGCAACCAGGTGGGATACAAGGGCGACCCGCTGGTGTCTGCCTTGATCGGTGTGGGTCCAATCCGCCGCGCAGCAGTTGCCTGAGGACTTGAAGCATGTTGTGCCGGCACCCAGACCTGCATGCATTCCGGCCGATGATCGGAGCAAACCACAGGGCTGCGTACCGCTAGCGGCCCCAACCGGGCACTCAGGCGTTCGACGAGCTGATGCAAGCCGTCACCTGCCATGTGCTCATCTTGCAGCAAGCTGTGGCTGATGCCCGGCATGGGCGCGGTTTCCAAAGAGCGTAGCGTCAGGGCGTCTACCGGCGCGGCCAGCGTGATGTGCGCCAGATGCTCGGCCAGCAATCGCTGCAAGTGTGCCTGGACTTGTGTGGGCTGGGCCGTGCGCAGTACCAGGCCAAGCTGGGGTTCTGACAGCGCCTGTGCCTCGCGTGCCAGGCCATCAAATTCCCAGCCCAGGGCCACAGACAGCACACCCAGCTGGCGCAGTTGCAGCCAGATTTGCAATTGCCCCAACAAGCGCCGTGCGCCAAACATCAGGGCCGGTGCCGCCTCCACACGGGCGGCAAGCTCGATGCGGGCCTCGAACACATCAGGCACAAGCAGCCAGGGGTAGCTTTCGGGCTGTGCGCCAT
>JBJOJH010000279.1:0-4618 GCA_046046715.1 Pseudomonadota bacterium
GTGGCAGGCGGCTAGCACCGCCTTGGCTTGTGGTTCGGTCAGCATTTCCTGCCCGCTGGCCAGGGCCTCATCCACGATCTTGCGGATGGCGGCGCGGTCGGGCGCCTGGGCAGTGGCTTGCGCGGGCGGTGCCTCCATCAGCTCGATCTGGTTGCGCCGGTAGGCCTGCACCATGGCCAGTGCGCGCACGGCTTCTTCAGGCGTTTCGAAGCCGGCGATACCCTCGTCGGTGAAGAGCTGGCGGGCCGATGCCACTGCGTGGCCTCCAAGCCAGCAGCTCATCACGCGGGGTGCCATCAGGCCCTTGGGGTGGGCGATAGGGGCCAGGGCCTGGGCAATGTCCAGGCTGGGCACGATGGCCGTCGGTGCCTGTATGAACAAAATCGTCCCGGTGCTCTGGTCAGCCGACAGGATCTCAAGGGCTTTCACATAGCGGTCGACCGGTGCGTCGCCAATGATGTCAACTGGGTTGCTGTGGGACCAATTGGCGGGCAGCACGGCATCGAGCTTGGCCAGGGTGTCCCTGGAGAGGTTGGCCAGTTCCACATGCTCTTGCGCTGCGGCATCTGCTGCCATCACCCCGGCACCACCGCCGTTGGTCAGGATGGTGAGCACATCGCTGTCGCTGGCCTTGAAGCGGGTGAGTGTTTCAGCCGCCAAAAAGAGGTCGTGCAAGGTGTTGACGCGAAGCATGCCTGCTCGGGCAATGGCGGCGTCGTACACATCGTCTGATCCGGCCAGCGCGCCGGTGTGCGAGGCGGCGGCCTTTTGACCCTGAGCCGAGCGGCCGGCCTTGATGACGATGACCGGCTTGTTGCGCGCTGCAGCGCGGGCCGCCGACATGAACTTGCGCGGCGACTCGATGGATTCGATATACAGCAGGATGGCCCGGGTGTGGGGGTCGGTGGCCAGGTAGTCGAGCATGTCGCCAAAGTCCACGTCGGCATGCTCGCCCAGCGACACGAACTGCGAAAACCCGATGGCGCGGGCGTCGGCCCAGTCCAGCATGGCCGTGACCAGCGCGCCCGATTGCGACACAAAAGCAAGCTTGCCGGGGCGCGCGTTGATGTGCGAGAAGCTGGCGTTCAGGCCGGCGTGGGGCGCCAGCAGGCCGATGCAGTTGGGCCCCAGCAGGCGCAGCAGGTGGGGGCGGGCAGCGTCCAGCATGGCCTGTTTTTGTTCGGCCGTGAGGCCTGCCGTCAGTACCACAGCGGCGCGGGTGCCGCGCTCGGCCAGCGCCTGGATGAGCCCCGGCACGGTGGCAGGGGGGGTGCAGATCACCGCCAGCTCGGGCGCCTCGGGCAAGTCGGCCACGGTGGCATAGGTCTGGTGCCCGTCCAGCTCAGTGAACTTGGGGTTGACCGGGTAGACCGGGCCCTTGAAGCTGCCCTGCGTCATGTTGCGCCACACCGTGCCGCCCACACTGGCGGGACGGTTGGATGCGCCGAGCACAGCCACGCTGACGGGGTGAAACAGTGATTCCAGATGACGAACGCTCATGGGGGCTTTCGGTGACAGTGGCAAACCCGGTGACTTTAATGCGTGCACCCCCGAGTTCGCCACCAAAATCCGTTTTAGCGACTTTTTGCGCCACTGGTCTGAACAAAATCAAGCACTGCTGCAGACTCAAAGTACGGGGCGGGTGCACTGCTAACATGTGAAAAGGTCAACCCGGATCAGTCTGATCAACCCGCTCCCCCGGGGCATCAACAGGTACCAAGCCGTGCAACCTTTACTCCCCAGCCAGTTAGCCCGCCGCGCACCGTGGGTGCTTTTAACTTTGTGCGTAACGGCTTTTCTGGTCGCATGTAGCAGTGGCGTGAGCGATGGACCCGTCTCTGCGGCCGCCGGCACGACGACGCACCATGAAGACGGCACCGCCACCGTGGTAGCGGTGACGAGCCCCAGCACGCCGATCAATCACGGGGTCACGCTACTGCCACCAGCCAACGCAAAAGTGCCCAATCAGCCGATCGGGCTGCCATCGACCACCACACTCTGGCTAACCGGCAAGACTGGCGGGAGCGCCAACCTAGGTGAGATTTACCGGGTCGCGCTCGATAGTAATACCGCCACCGTGCAAAAAACATTCACGGGGCGCCCGTGGATGCAGGAGCTGAAACCGACTTCTGTGGGCATGGTGTTCAACCCGATGGACAAGCGTTTCTATGGCGTGATGACTGATATCGGGGTGCAGTACATCTCCAAAATAATTGCGTTTGACCCGGCGACCGACAAGTTTGAGGTGGTCAAGACACTGTCCAGTCTGCCGTCGGGCCAGACGGCTGGCATCGGTACCGACACCTTAGCTGATGGAGCGCGTGGCGGCTACTACCGCAAGCCGCTGCTCAGCCCGAACGGAAAGGCCATGCTCCTCATGGCCGAACGGGGCGGGCGCGATGACCGAGGCCTTTTGGTTCACGTCAATCTCGATACGGGCAGCACCGACTACCTGCGAGAAACCGTTGTCTATGATTTCTTTGAGTACGAGCTGTCCCGCGGGGACTATTGCCGCAGCCTGATCGGGACACCGACTGAATTGGCCTGGGGCAAAGATGGCTCTGGCAATGCAGTGGTCTACATGGGGCGCAATGGTGCCAACTTCAGCATCAGTAGCTTGGAGCCCAAAACAACCGACCCTGCTACCTGCCATGTAGGCCCCCTGCAAGCGGGCATCCAGACTTACCGAAAGTATGGCAGGGTGTTCGCGCTCAAACCCTCGGCGTCCGACGATCTGTCCAAGCCCTGGACCTTCGTTGCCCTGGGCAATGACGCTAACAACAGCCCATTGGGCTCGGGCGTGGTCAGCGACTACCGGTTCGACCCGCTGCTCCACCTAGGCCGCAACCTTTTTTACGACACCGGCTACAACAAGGTGCGCTGGACCACCGAAACCCCGGGCGGCGGCCCACTGGGCCTGTTCTTGGGCAACCAGGACGCCAACCCGACATTCTGGGCGGCCAATGGCCCCAACCGCACGTATTGCTACCGTCTGGGTGGCTTTTTGCCGCAAATCGGCGGGGGGGATGCCATCCTCACCTGCTCCGGGCTGAATGGCGGCGGTGTGGGCTTTGAAGGTCTGGCCGACCAGGCGCCGCTGGTCTTCAGCTTCACCGGCGCCGGGGGCGGCGGTGAGTCCCTGTCGCTCAAAAACCAGTTTGCTGACTGGTTTTCTGCCGCCAAGATATTTGCTGGCACAAGCTACTCGGGCATTTCGCGGCTCATGTTTGCAAGTTCGAGCAACCTGTCTGAGACTTGCATCGCCTCTAATGTTAATGGCGTTTGCGCCGGCACCGAAGTCTCAACACTGGAGGAACTCAACCCGGCCGAGTCGTTCTACCGGCGCCTGCGCGCCACCGGCGATGTGCTGACCACCGGCGGTGGCTTTGTTGGTGATCCGGCCGTCGGTGGTGCTGCGGGCGAGCCGATTCCAGACCGCTACATCGTCTGGATGGGAACCACGGTGGCCAATGCGTCCATGGCAATCAACAAGCATGATCGTCTGACCGGCAAAACCACCACCGTCAAGATCGACACCGATGCCGGCGCTTACCCCTGGGGCAAGCTGCTGGACCTCGGCAACGGCCTGGCCATGGGGCGTATTGAGCAGACTCCGCCCAAGATCGACAGCACCAAGAACCCGGACAAGATCGGGGGCTACCGTGGGCAACACGGCTACGCCAACAGCGGCAGCCGACCCGGTATCTTCACCGTCAACGTCAAGACCGGCGAGGTGCTGCGCTTCGCCGCGCAATCGGGCGAGGCTTTTTCCAGGGAGTTGGCACGCACCGATGACGGAAGTGTTTGGGGCAGTCGCTGGTTGTATGGCGGCATCACAGCAAGTGGTGACCGCTATGTTCATGAACTCCGGAAAATTGATCCCGCCACCGGCAGTTCGACCCTGGTCATCGCATCGACCAAACCGCTTGCTCGGGACATGGAGCGCCAGACCTCACCCACGGCCCGTGGGTCGGCGGTGTACCACCTGGGGGCCAGTGGCGCGGTGTATTGGGCCAACAGCCCCGCAGTGCTGGACTACACGGTCACCTGTGTGCGAGCCGATGACTTGGCGGTGCGCTCGGTCTCCGGCCTGATTGGCCCGGTCGATCAAAGTGGCGCCGGGGCCGGAATGGTGTCGGCCTCGGGGGGTGCGCACCAACCCTTGGAGGCCGCGACCTGGTCGCCCACCCATGACGCGCTGTACCTGATCACCACCATGCAGGAAAAAGGCGAAGGTATTTCCTTTTTGGAAATCGACAAGGGAGTTGCGCCGGCCAACCTGTGTCGCCAGCCGGTTATCCTGAACAGGCTCACTGTGACTGGGGTGAGCCTGGCGGACATGCCTACCACCCGGCTGCTGGCCACGAAAAGTGGCTTGCTGGTGTACGGCACCCGTAACGGGCGACTCATGAAGTTCGACCCGTTGGCCGGAGGGGTGACGTTGTTGGCCGACTTGGCAGCGCCTGGCCTGGCTGCATCCTCGGTGCGCGGCTTTTTGACTGAGGTGGCCGATGGAGTAATCAGTGCGGTGGTGTACGACTTCGATGCCAACGGCAACAACGTGAGCCGCCGCATTGCGGGGGTCAGCACCAGCGGCGCCAAGGTGGGTGGCCATGAC
>JBJOJH010000280.1:0-7616 GCA_046046715.1 Pseudomonadota bacterium
GCCTGAGTGACGGCAACAGCTAACGCGCTGCCCTGTACGCCCGCCATGGGAGCCTGAATCAGGGGCAGTCGTGTACCCAGCAAGGTGGTGAGTGCATGCATGGTGCGTACGTTCAAGGTGAGTGGTCAGGCAGCAAGGTCACAAGGAGGTTGGGGGATTAGGGCCACAGCATTTTTTGCTCTAATGAACTGTGGTCGAACAAGACTCCAAACTCAGCGCAGCGGAAACACCATGATCATCAAGCAAATTTTGTCTGACGTTCGCCTTGTCATTGCAGATGTCGAGGTGGAGCTCAACGGCGGCTGGCGCAGCAGCCCCACCTTGTGTGCGGTACTGACCGATGCAGAGGGTGAGGCGGTGGTGCCGCTCAGCACCCCTGACGGGCGTCCCATCTTCATGAAGCTGGAAAACGCCATACGCCTGCCGACCTCGCCGTAAGTCACTATTCGCGACTCTGCAGACGAAACGCCGGCCGCCGCTCGCCCACCAGCATGCCGCGGGCATTGAGGATGGGCTGGGCGCGCCAGGGCTGGAGCGCCTCGCGCTGGCTTGCATCCAGCCAGCCCAGCTGGTCCAGAACTTCCACCGTGGCTGCATACAGGGCGGTTTTGTTGGCGTCGATGATCTTGAGCGCAAAAGCCTCGCCCCGGCTTTTGCTGCCGACCACCTGCACACCGTCCGCCCCGATCTTGGTGACCCAATCACCCTGGCCGATGCGCATGAACGCCATGTCGCTGCGCCCGGTGCCTGACACCATCTCGGGGTGGGTGGTCATGGCGTCGCTCAAGGTGGCAAAACTCTGGCCAAATTCTGCGTCCGCGGCACCACTGGCCAGACGGGCATAGCCCAATGCCAACTTTGACAGTGGCAAAGCGTAGTTGGGGGCCGAGCAGCCGTCGATGCCCATCTTCAGGTCTTCGGGTGTCATGCCGGTGGCCCGGGCGACATCGCGACGCACGGCTTGCTGCAATGGGTGGCCGGGCTCGGTGTAGTCGTGCAGGCTCAGACCGTGCTGCACGCAGTAGGCCAGAAAACCGGCGTGTTTGCCGCTGCAGTTGTGGTGCCGTTCGTCATAGCGCAGGCCAGCGGGCGGGGCGGTGTCCAGCAAGCTGAACAAACCGGGCACATGGCAGCCGCAGCGTAGGGCTTTGTAGTTCAGACCTGCCTGGGCCAGCATGGCTTCGGCCTGCGCCACATGCATGTCTTCGCCGTTGTGGCTGGCACACAGCATGGCGATTTGCTCTGCGCTGAAACCGAACTGCCGATGTCCGCCGGCTTCCATGAACGGCAGGGCTTGCAAGGCCTTGAGCGTGGAGCGCGAAAACGTCAGCCAGTGTGGGTCGCCTGCGTGGGCCAGCAAGCGCCCTTGCGTGTTGACCACGGCCACTGATCCAAAGTGTTGACATTCCAGGGTGCCACCACGAAACAGTTCGATCAGAGGAGTGTGTGCCATGCGGGCATTTTGCCCAGCTTCCGGGCTGGCCGGGCCGCGCCTGATAATGCCCTCGCCCCTCTGGCCTGATCAGCCCTGTGAAACTCCAAAAAATCATCGTCCTTTTGTTGATGGCCCTGGCTATTGGGCTGTTTGTAGCCTGGGACCTGGGGCGTTACATGCGCCTCGACTACCTGCAACAGAGCCACGCAGCTTTTGCTGGTCTGTACGCGCGCCAGCCCCTGACTGTGGCTGCCGTTTACTTTGCCATTTACGTGCTGGTCACGGCTTTGTCGATTCCGGGCGCCACCGTGGTCACGCTGGCCGGTGGGGCGATCTTTGGCCTGGGCTGGGGCCTTCTGATCGTTTCGTTTGCGTCCGCCCTGGGTGCCACACTGGCGTTCCTGACCGCTCGCTTTTTGTTGCGCGACAGCCTGGAGGCCCGGTTTGGTCAGCGCTTGGCCGACATCAACCGGGGTATGGTGCGCGACGGGGCGTTTTACCTTTTCACCCTGCGGCTGGTGCCCCTGGTGCCCTTTTTTGTGATCAACCTGGTAATGGGGCTCACGGCCATGAAGGTACGCACTTTTTACTGGGTGAGCCAGCTGGGCATGCTGGCGGGCACGGCGGTGTTTGTGAATGCCGGCACACAGCTGGCCCAGCTGAATTCCCTGCAGGACATCCTGAGCCCGGGTCTGGTGGGCTCTTTGGCGTTGCTGGGCTTGTTCCCCTTGTTGGCGCGCCGGGCATTGGCAGCATGGCAGCGGCGCAGGGTCTATGCCCGCTGGTTTGCGGTGCGTCCCACATCGTTTGACCGCAACCTCATCGTGATTGGGGCAGGGGCGGGTGGCCTGGTGTCGGCTTACATTGCGGCAGCGGTCAAGGCCCGGGTAACGCTGGTGGAGGCCCACAAGATGGGCGGCGACTGCCTGAACTACGGCTGCGTGCCCAGCAAAGCCTTGATCAAAAGCGCCCGGGTCGCCCACCAGATGCGCCATGCTAGTCGATACGGCTTGCAGGACGTGGCGCCCAACTTCAGCTTCAAGGCGGTGATGCAGCGCATCCAGGACGTGATTTGCGCCATCGAACCCCACGACAGCGTGGCGCGCTACACCGCGCTGGGCGTGGAGGTGCTGCAGGGCCATGCCCGCATCCTCAACCCCTGGACGGTGGAGATCCGCTTGAACGATGGCGGCATCCAGACCCTGACAACCCGCAGCATCGTCATTGCCGCAGGTGCCCGGCCGGTCCTGCCATCCATCCCCGGGCTGACCCCCGAGACCTGCCTCACCAGCGATACCCTGTGGGACGCCCTGGCGCAACGCGACCAGATGCCCCAGCGCCTGCTGATTCTGGGGGGCGGCCCCATCGGCTGCGAACTGGCGCAAAGCTTTGCCCGACTGGGCGCGCAGGTGGTGCTGGTGCAACGCGCTGAGCGCTTGATGGTGCGCGAGGACGACGATGTCTCGGCGCAGGTGGTAGCAGCCCTGCAGGCTGATGGCGTGCAGGTGCTCACGGCCTGCGAGGCTGTGCTTTGCGAATCCGACGGGCGAGGCGGTGGGACGTTGCGGGTGCAGCAGGCGGGGCGAGAGCTGTGCCTGCCTTTTGATGCTTTGATTTGCGCCGTGGGCCGTCGTGCCCGCCTGAGTGGCTATGGCCTGGAAGAGCTGGGTATCCCCACGCAGCACACCGTGGTCACCAACGAGTATTTGCAGACCCTCTATCCCAACATCTACGCCGCTGGCGATGTGGCGGGGCCGTTTCAGTACACGCACGCGGCGGCGCACCAGGCCTGGTATGCGGCGGTGAATGCGCTGTTTGGCGAATTCAGGCTCTTCAAGGCCGACTACACCTTGATGCCGGCGGCCACGTTTGTAGACCCCGAGGTGGCCCGTGTGGGCCTGAACGAGCGGGAGGCCCGGGCGCAGAACATCGCTTATGAGGTCACGCGCTATGGCCTTGACGACCTGGACCGCGCCATTGCCGACAGCCAGGCCCACGGCTTTGTGAAGGTGCTCACGCCGCCCGGCAAGGACCGCATTCTGGGCGTGACTATCGTGGGCGCGCAGGCCAGTGAGCTGCTGGCCGAGTACGTGCTGGCCATGAAGCATGGCTTGGGGCTGAACAAGATCCTGGGCACCATCCACACGTATCCCACCATGTCCGAGGCCAACAAATTCGCTGCAGGCGTATGGAAGCGCGCTCACCAGCCGCATCGCTTGCTGGCCTGGGTGCGCCGCTACCACGACTGGAAGCGGGGCTGATGTGAGACGGCTCGCCTTGCTGATCCTGCTTTGTGGTTTGGCCGGCTCGGTGTGGGGCCAAATGGCGCTGCCAACCCTGGCCCCGTTCTCGGTAGCAGACCCGGGACAGCCATCCCCCGCCTGGCGGCTTGTGGGTTTGCCTCGCAACAAAGCGCCCCTGACGCGCATCGATGTCGTCCAGCAAGACGGCACCCGGGTGCTGCAGCTGGCTGCTGATGCGTCCTATGCCACGCTGGTGCACGCTTTGCCGGCCCAGGTGCCCGCCGCTGATGCCTCCCTGAGCTGGCGCTGGAAGTTGACCCAGCCACTGGCGCAGGCCGACTTGCGCACCAAGGCGGGGGACGATGTGGCGCTCAAGGTGTGCGCCATGTTCGACTTGCCATTGGAAGCCTTGCCCCTTGCCCAGCGCAGCCTGATGCGCCTGGCCCGTGTCGCCAGTTCCGAGCCCTTGCCGGCGGCCACCCTGTGCTATGTCTGGGACCCCCAGCTAACAGCTGGTACGCTGCTGCCAAATGCCTACACCGACCGGGTGCGCTACCTGGTGCTGAGCGGGCGCGAGGCCCCCTTGGGTCAGTGGCAAATGCAGCGGCGCAATCTGTCGACCGATTTTCTCCAAGCCTTTGGTGCCGAGAGCCGGGCCGTACCACCGGTGGTGGCGGTGGTGCTGGGTGCCGATGCGGATAACACCGGTGGCCGATCCCTGGGCTTTGTGGGCGATGTGCTGCTGCAGCCCTGACCCCACGCAAATCAGTCGCTGGCTGTGCGTGCTAAGCTGGCGCGCCCAGCGGCCCACGAGCCGCCCGATGACCCCACACAAAAACCCGGATTCAACGAGGAGACATATATGCCCGGCCTGCTTTCCAATATCGACCCTGACGGCTTGCTCGAATTTTCGGTGGTCTACACCGACCGCGCGCTCAACCACATGTCCAAGCGCTTTCAGGGGGTGATGACCGACATCTCCGCCATGCTCAAGGAGGTGTACCGCGCCAAGTCTGCGGTGCTGGTGCCCGGCAGCGGCACGTTTGGCATGGAGTCGGTGGCGCGCCAATTTGCCACCGGGCGCAAGGCCCTGGTGATACGCAATGGATGGTTCAGCTACCGCTGGACGCAAATCTTCGACATGGGATCGATACCTTCCGAGGTGGTGGTGCTGAAGGCGCGCCGTTTGAATGACGATGCCCAGTCCCCCTGGGCACCCTGCCCAGCCAGCGAGGTGGCCGCCACTATCCGCGCCGAAAAGCCGGCCGTGGTGTTTGCTCCCCATGTTGAAACGGCGGCCGGCATCATGCTGCCCGACGATTACCTGCGCACGGTGGCAGATGCGGTGCACGAGGTGGGCGGCTTGTTTGTGCTGGACTGCATCGCCTCGGGTGCCATGTGGGTGGACATGCAGGCCACCGGGGTGGACGTGCTCATCAGCGCCCCGCAAAAAGGCTGGAGCGGCTCGCCGGCCTGCGCCATGGTCATGCTCAGCGAACGTGCCCGAGTGGCCATCGACGCCACCACCAGCACCAGCTTTGCCTGCGACCTCAAAAAGTGGCTGCAGATCATGGAAGGCTATGAAAACGGCAGTCACTCGTACCACACCACCATGCCCACCGACGCACTGGCCCGCTTGCGCGATGTGATGCAGGAAACCCGTGCCTACGGTTTTGAGAAAGTGCGCCAGGAGCAGATCGCGCTGGGTGCCCAGGTGCGCGCCCTGTTCGAAAGCCGGGGCATACGCAGCGTGGCGGCCGATGGCTTCAAGGCTCCCGGCGTGGTCGTCAGCTACACCAGCGACCCCGAGATGCAAAACAGCAAAAAGTTTTTGGCACTTGGCCTGCAAACCGCTGCG
The DNA here is from genome assembly GCA_046046715.1 of Pseudomonadota bacterium. Classification (GTDB taxonomy): domain Bacteria; phylum Pseudomonadota; class Gammaproteobacteria; order Burkholderiales; family Burkholderiaceae_C; genus JBEEJZ01. The sequence continues at coordinate 5,537 of JBJOJH010000280.1, forward strand.
GGCGTGCCCTTGCAGTGCGACGAACCTGCCGGCTTTTCCACCTTCCGCGTCGGCCTGTTTGGCCTGGAGAAGCTGCACAACATCGACCGCAGCGTAGGCCACCTGGCCGCGGCGCTGGATCAGATGGGGATTCAGGCTTACACGACTGCTTGAACCATCCGGAAGCAGCCTCTGAGGCTGTTTTGGTTGTGGCAGATGTTCCCGCGCATGCTAGGGCTCAAGGCATGCGTACAAACATTGCGTTCAAAAATTTACTCAATCAGCAGAGTAGTTTTACTCAACCGATTGAGTAATTTTAAAAACGCTCCAGCTCCGGGTGCTTGATGGCGCCGCTGCGAACCAGCATCTTGCCGTAGTCGGCACAGCGGTTCAGGGTGGGGATGACCTTGCCAGGGTTGAGCAAACCCGGTGGATCGAAGGCGCGCTTGATGCCGAACATCTGCTCGTTTTCGCCTGGGCTGAACTGCACGCACATGCTGTTGAGCTTCTCCACGCCCACACCATGCTCGCCGGTGACGGTGCCACCCATGGCCACACTGGTCTCCAGGATGTCGGCCCCAAACAACTCACAGCGGTGCAGTTGGTCCGGGTCGTTGGCATCAAACAAAATTAGCGGGTGCAAATTGCCATCGCCGGCGTGAAACACATTCATGCACCTGAGCTGGTACTTGCGCTCCATCTCCTCGATGGCTTGCAGGATGTCCGCCAGGCGCTTGCGCGGAATGGTCGAGTCCATGCACATGTAGTCCGGGCTGATGCGCCCACTGGCCGGGAACGCGTTTTTGCGCCCGCTCCAGAAACGCAGGCGCTGGGCCTCATCCCTGCTGACCGCGATGGCCGTAGCACCGCAGCGCGTCAGCACCTCACTCATGCGGCCAATTTCTTCTTCCACCTCTTCCGGCGTGCCATCGCTCTCGCACAACAAAATTGCCGCCGCGGTCAGGTCGTAGCCGGCATGCACAAAGTCCTCGACCGCCGCCGTCATGGGCTTGTCCATCATTTCCAGCCCAGCCGGAATGATGCCCGCAGCAATCACCGCGGCCACTGCATCACCGGCTTTGCGCAAATCATCAAAGCTGGCCATGATGCAGCGCGCCAGCATGGGCTTGGGCACCAGCTTGACGGTGACTTCGGTGGTTATCGCCAGCATGCCCTCACTGCCCACCACCAGCGGCAACAGGTCCAGGCCAGGTGAATCTAGCGCGTCACTCCCAAACTCGATAGGCTCGCCCTCGATGGTGTAACCGCGCACCTTCAGCACGTTATGCAGGGTCAGGCCGTATTTGAGGCAATGCACACCGCCGGAGTTCTCTGCCACATTGCCGCCGATGGTGCAGGCAATCTGACTGCTGGGGTCTGGCGCGTAATAGAGGCCCAGCGGCGCGGCCGCTTCGCTGATGGCGAGATTGCGCACACCGCACTGCACCACCGCCGTGCGACTGCGGGCATCCATCTTCAGGATTTTGTTGAAGCGAGCCAGGCTGAGCGTGACGCCCTGCGCATGCGGCATGGCACCACCCGACAGCCCGGTGCCTGCACCACGCGCCACCACGGGCACGCCCAGGGCGTGACAGGCCTTAAGCACCGCCTGCACCTGATCGGTGGTTTCGGGCAAGACCACCACCATGGGGCGCTGCCTGTAGGCCGTGAGACCATCGCATTCATAGGGCGTGGTGTCTTCGCCACGGAAGAGCACGGCGTGGGCGGGCAGGCAAGAGCGCAGTGCCTGTACGACGTCAGCCTGGCGCTGCCTGTCCTGCAGGGCGCTGTGTTGGGGTGCGGTGAGTGGCGCGTTCATTGTGGTGACCCGGTACCGAAGAGCTGCCACTGTAGCCCAAGCGCGTCAGGCCATTCAGGCGCTCTTCGAGCATCTCGTAATAGATGTCTTTGATCCCGGGGTAGTTCAACGTGGAGGTTATCGCATCAGGCATTCATTTAGTCTTCGGTGCAGTTAGACCCCCTGGCTAGAATGGGCGCCCCCTGAAACCCTGCTGGAGCACCCTTGTTCAACCCCCTGCAAGACCGCCTGAAAGTGTTGCCCCAGTACTTGTTGCCCAAGCGGGCGCTCACGGTGTTTGGG
>JBJOJH010000281.1:0-4159 GCA_046046715.1 Pseudomonadota bacterium
CCTTTACGCAGACGAAGCCACCCTGACGGGTGAGACATTTCCCGTGGAGAAAACGCCCGCTGATCTGGCGGGGAATCTTGCCGCGGATCTGGCCGCCAATCTGCCTCTGGCCCAAAGACACCATGTGCTGTTTCAAGGCACCCACATCGTCAGTGGCACAGGGCGGGCACTGGCGATGCGTACCGGCGATGACACCGAGTTGGGGTCGCTGGCCATGCATCTGGGGCTGCAAGCCCCGGAAACCGACTTTGAGCGAGGCGTGCGCAGCTTCGGCTATTTGCTGTTTCGCATCACGTTGGTGCTGGTACTGGTGATATTTGCCTCCAACGTTTTTTTGCACCGACCGGTCCTCGACTCTTTCTTGTTTGCCTTGGCACTGGCCGTGGGGCTGACGCCCGAACTCTTGCCGGCCATCATCAGCGTCAATCTGGCCCAGGGGGCCAAACGGATGGCCGACCGGCAGGTCATCGTCAAGCGACTGGTCTCCATTGAAAACTTTGGCAGCATGACCGTGCTGTGTTGCGACAAGACGGGCACGCTGACAGAAGCTCGTGTGGAGCTGCAGGGGGCGCTGGACCTGGCGGGCCAGGATTGCCCCAAAACACTGTCGCTGGCGACCATCAACGCCCAATTTCAAACCGGGTTCAGCAACCCCATGGATGCCGCCATCCTGGCCAAGGCGGGAGTGACACCCCCAGAAGCAGCAGCCATAGCCAGTCGGCTGGACGAATTACCCTACGACTTCACGCGCAAGCGGCTCAGCGTTCTGGCACTCGTGGACGGTACAGCCACGCTCATCAGCAAAGGCGCGCTGGCTCAGATGCTGCAAATATGTACCAGAGTGGCTCTTCCCAACGGTGAAACCGCAGCGCTGGACCTGCACCGAGCTGAGATCATGACGTTGTACGCAGACTACAGTGCAAAGGGGTGGCGCACCTTGGGCGTGGCGACCAAAGACCTGCCGGGCCAGCAGATCCTGCGCCACAGTGATGAAGCCGGCATGTGCCTGAGGGGCCTGCTGGTTTTTTCAGACCCGCCGAAGGCGGAAGCAGCTCAAACCGTGCAGGAGCTGCAGGCCATGGGCATCACCCTCAAGGTGATCACGGGGGACAACCACCTGGTGGCCCAGCAGGTCGCCCAGAGCATCGGCCTAGACGTGGTCCACACCCTCACAGGCGATCAGCTGCGCCAAGTCAGCGATGACGCCCTGCCCCGGCTGGCCGGAAAAACCAGCATTTTTTCTGAAATCGAACCCAACCAGAAAGAGCGCATCATCCGTGCGCTGAGAATGGCCGGCGAGGTGGTGGGCTATCTGGGTGACGGCATCAACGATGCACCCGCCCTGCATGCGGCGGACGTTGGAATTTCCGTTCAAGGTGCCGCAGGCGTGGCCAAAGACGCCTCCGACATCGTCCTGCTGCATCGGGATCTGGCGGTACTGGCCGATGGGGTGCGTGAAGGACGCATCACCTTTGCCAACACCATGAAGTACGTCTACATGGCCACCAGCGCCAACTTTGGAAATATGGTCAGCATGGCCGGGGCCTCCCTGCTGCTGCCTTTTTTGCCGCTCCTGCCCAACCAGATTCTGCTGACCAACCTGATGACGGACTTGCCTGAAATGGCAATTTCCACGGACAAGGTCGATGCCTCAGCCATTCGTGTACCGCAACACTGGAATGTCGCCATCATCAGCCGCTTCATGCTGTACTTCGGCCTGCTCAGCTCAATCTTTGACTTTCTGACCTTCGGCACCCTCTACTGGTTGCTGGACACCAACGCAGCTGAATTTCGCAGTGGATGGTTTGTGGAGTCCGTGGTTTCGGCCACCCTGGTGGTATTGGTGGTGCGCACAAGGGGCAGTTTCTGGATGAGTCGGCCATCCATGCCACTCGCAGTGGCCACCGCATTCGTGGTGGCACTCACGCTGGCCCTGCCGTACAGCGAGATCGGCAGACTGTTCGGATTTGCGCCGTTACCCTGGACCGACCTCGCCATCATGGGCGCCATTGTTCTGGCGTACATGCTGAGCGCGGAGGGACTCAAAAGAAAGTTCATCAGACATATTGCACTACACCGGCGTCACAAACGACGAGGACTCAGACCCTGAACTCTCACCATGCCCAGAAATTAAAAAACCCGCAGATGCAGGGTGCAAATGCGGGTTTTTGGGTGCCCTTGCGGGCAAGCGTCAAAGACGCATCAGCCCATGTGCAGACCACCGTTGACGGAGAAGTCAGCGCCGGTGGTGTAGCCACCATCTTCGCCAGCCAACCAGGCAATGATGGAAGCAATTTCGCTGGGCTTGCCCAGGCGCTTGACGGGCACGGTGGCCACAATCTTCTCGAGCACGTCAGGACGAATGGCGTTGACCATGTCGGTGCCGATGTAGCCGGGGCTCACGGTGTTGACGGTCACGCCCTTGGTGGCCAGCTCTTGAGCCAGGGCCATGGAGAAACCATGCATGCCGGCCTTGGCAGCCGAGTAGTTGGTTTGACCAGCCTGGCCTTTTTCACCGTTGACGGAGGAGATATTGATGATGCGGCCCCAGCCCTTTTCCACCATGTCGGCCACCACTTGCTTGGTGACGTTGAACATGGAGTCCAGGTTGGTGTTCATGACCGCATCCCAGTCGTCCTTGCTCATCTTCAGGAACATGCGGTCCTTGGTGATACCGGCGTTGTTGACCAGAACGTCAATGGTGCCGTGCTCAGCCTTGGTCTTGCTAAAGGCCTCAACGGTGGAATCCCAATCACCCACGTTGCCAGCTGAGGCATAGAAGGTGTAACCCAGGGCAGCCTGCTCAGCGATCCACTTGGCGTGGTCACGGGTAGGGCCGCAGCCAGCGATGACCTTGAAACCTTCCTGATGCAGGCGCTGGCAGATGGCGGTACCGATGCCGCCCATGCCACCCGTGACGTAAGCTACTTTTTGACTCATGATTTGCTCCTTTTGAATTTAGCTACTTTTTATAGCTGATATGGCCTTTGGGGCCGTGATCCGACGTGCCGGGCGGGCGGCCCGACATGCTGAACATGAAAATTAACGCTCGATGGTGAGGGCCACGCCCATGCCGCCGCCGATGCACAAGGAGGCAATACCCTTCTTGGCGTCGCGTCGGGCCATCTCATGCAGCAGGGTCACCAAAATGCGGCAACCGGACGCGCCGATGGGGTGACCGATGGCAATGGCGCCGCCGTTCACGTTGACCTTGGAGGTATCCCAGCCCATCTCGTTGTTCACGGCGCAGGCTTGAGCCGCAAAGGCTTCGTTGATTTCGAGCAGATCCAGATCCTGCGCGTTCCAGCCAGCACGCTGCAGCGCTTTCTGCGATGCAGGCACCGGGCCCATGCCCATGTAAGCGGGGTCCTGACCACTGGTGGCAAAGCTGGCGATACGACCCAGGGGCTTGAGGCCCAGGGCGGCTGCTTTCTTGGCCGTCATGACCATGACAGCGGCAGCGCCATCGTTGATACCAGAGGCATTTCCGGCGGTCACACCACCGGCCTTGTCAAAGGCGGGGCGCAGGCCAGCCAAGCCTTCGGCATTGGTCTTGCGGTTGATAAATTCGTCGGCCGCAAACACGATGGGATCACCCTTCTTCTGGGCAATGCTGAACGGGACGATTTCGTCGACAAACCTGCCGGCGTCTTGCGCAGCCGCTGCCTTTTGCTGGCTGGCCAGGGCCAGTGCGTCTTGCATGTCACGGCTGATGCTGTATTTCTTAGCCACGTTTTCGGCGGTGATGCCCATGTGGTACTGGTTGTAGACGTCCCACAGGCCGTCCACGATCATGGAGTCGATCATTTTCCAGTCGCCCATGCGCTGGCCGTCACGCGAGCCAAGCAGCACGTGGGGGCTGGCGCTCATGTTTTCCTGGCCACCGGCAATCACGATCTCGCTGTCGCCGTAAGCCACGGCCTGGGCCGCCAACATTACGGCCTTCAGGCCAGATCCGCACACGGCGTTGATGGTCAGCGCCGGGGTTTCCATGGCAACGCCAGCCTTCATCATGGCTTGGCGCGCAGGGTTTTGGCCCACGCCTGCGGCCAGCACCTGGCCCATGATGACTTCACCAATAGCGTCCACGGGCAAGCCGCTGCGCTCGAGCAAGCCCTTGATGACGATGCTGCCCAACTCAGTAGCAGGGGTTTTGGCG
>JBJOJH010000282.1:0-21323 GCA_046046715.1 Pseudomonadota bacterium
GCGCACCGACCGGCCCGCTGCCGTCAACGTGGCTGCCTTGGCCCAGACGTCTTTCGTGGCCTTCTTGCTGGGCCCACCGCTGCTGGGCTGGGTGGCCGAGCACTGGGGTATCCGCAACGCCTTCGGGCTGGGCCTGCCGCTGGTGCTGCTCAGTTTGTTGACAGCCGGGGCACTGGGCAGCAAGGCTAAGACCCAAGGCGGTCCGTAAGAACAAAAAACGCGCCTGAAGGCGCGTTTTTCAGTGGAGGCAAGGCGAGCTTACTTGGCCACGACGCGTGCCATTTCTAGGCACTTGTTGGAGTAACCCCACTCGTTGTCGTACCAGCTCACCAACTTGACGAAAGTGCCGTCCAGGGCAATGCTGGCCTCGGCGTCGAAGATGGAGGTGCGGGTGTCGCCACGGAAATCGGTGGCCACCACCTTGTCTTCGGTGTAACCCAGGATGCCCTTCAAGGCACCTTCGCTTTGCGCCTTGATTTCAGCGCAGATGTCTTTCAGGGTGGCTTCGTTGTTCAGTTCCACGGTCAGATCGACCACCGACACGTCGCTGGTGGGCACACGGAAAGACATACCGGTCAGCTTCTTGTTCAGCGCGGGAATCACCACGCCCACGGCCTTGGCTGCGCCGGTGGAGCTGGGGATGATGTTTTCCAGAATGCCGCGGCCGCCGCGCCAATCTTTGTTGGACGGGCCGTCCACGGTTTTTTGCGTGGCGGTGGCAGCGTGCACCGTGGTCATCAGGCCGCGTTTGATGCCGAACTTGTCGTGAATCACCTTGGCCAGTGGGGCCAGGCAGTTGGTGGTGCAAGATGCGTTGGAAATGATGGCTTCGCCCTTGTAGGTGTCGTGGTTCACACCGTACACAAACATGGGGGTGTCGTCCTTGCTGGGAGCGGACATGATCACCTTCTTGGCGCCAGCAGCCAGGTGCTTTTCAGCGGAAGCCTTGTCCAGGAACAGACCGGTGGATTCGATCACGATGTCAGCGCCGACTTCGTTCCACTTCAGGGCAGCGGGGTCACGCTCTTGGGTCAGGCGAATTTTCTTGCCGTTGACGATGAGGGTGTTGCCGTCAATCGCCACATCGCCCTTGAAACGGCCGTGCACGCTGTCGTACTGCAGCATGTAAGCCAGGTAATTGGGTTCGAGCAGGTCGTTGATGCCGACGATTTCGACATCGGGGAAGTTTTGAATGGCGGAACGCAGCACGTTGCGGCCGATGCGGCCAAAGCCGTTGATACCGATTTTGATGGTCATGGTTAACTCCTGAAAAATTGAAATTGCTTACTTTTTGGCCAGCGCGGCTTGCACCGTGTCGGCCACATTCTCTGCGGTGAAGCCAAAGTGCTTGAACAGCACTGGCGCTGGTGCCGATTCGCCGTAGGTGTCGATGCCCACCACTGCCGCGCAACCGTACTTCCACCAGCCTTCGCTGACGCCCATTTCCACGGCGATGCGGGGCACACCGGCTGGCAGCACTGTGTTCTTGTAGTCCAGGCTCTGGCGATCAAAGGCCGTGTTGCTGGGCATGGACACCACGCGTACCGCGACTTTGCGCTCAGCTAGCAGCTTTTGCGCGGCCAGTGCCAGTTGCACCTCGGAGCCAGTGGCAATGATGACAGCCTGAGTCTTTTTGCTGGGTTTGAAGCCGGCATCCACCGGCTCGGACAGCACATAAGCGCCCTTGCTGATGGCGTCCAGGCCAGAGGCGTCGGGTGCAGCGGCCGAGTCGCACTTGGCGGCATAGCTGATGTTCTGGCGCGAGAGCAGCAGGGCGGTGGGGCGGGTGTTGTTTTGCAGCGCCACGGTCCAGGCCACAGCGGTCTCGGCGGTGTCCGCCGGGCGCCAGACGTCCAGGTTGGGAATCAGGCGCAGGCTGGCTGCGTGCTCGATCGACTGGTGGGTGGGGCCGTCTTCACCCAGGCCTATGCTGTCGTGCGTGAAGACATGAATCACGCGCTGCTTCATCAGTGCGGCCATGCGGATGGCATTGCGGCTGTAGTCGCTGAAAGTGAGGAAGGTGCCGCCGTAGGGGATGTAGCCGCCGTGCAGCGCCACGCCGTTCATGATGGCGGCCATGCCGAACTCTCGCACACCGTAGTTGATGTGGCGGCCAACGTTGCTATTGCCGGCGTCGTCAAAACGCAGATTGGGGGTGGCCTTGGTGTTGGTCAGGTTGGAGCCAGTCAGGTCGGCCGAGCCACCCAGCATTTCGGGCAGGGCAGCGGTGAAGGCTTCCAGCGCCAGCTGCGAGGCCTTGCGTGACGCCACGGTTTCCGCCTTGGTGTGGGCTGCAATCACGGCGTCGACGGCGGTTTGCACAAACTTCTTGGGCAAATCGCCCTTCATGCGGCGCACCAGCTCTTTGGCCAGGTCAGGGTGAGCGGCCTTGTAGGCCTTGAACTTCTCGGTCCAGGCCTGCTCGGCCGTCTTGCCAGCGGCTTTGGCATCCCAAGCAGCATAGACGTCGTCAGGAATGACAAAAGGTGCGTGGTTCCAGCCGAGTGACTCGCGGGTCAGCTTGATTTCCTCGGCACCCAGAGGTTCGCCGTGAGCCTTGGAGGTATTGGCGCGGTTGGGGCTGCCCTTGCCGATGTGGGTTTTGCAGATTACCAGGGTGGGCTTGTCGGCGCTGGTCTTGGCAGCAGCAATGGCCTGGGACACAGCGGCTTCGTCGTGACCATCGACCGGGCCGATGACGTTCCAGCCGTAAGCGGCAAAACGCTGGGCGGTGTTGTCGATGAACCAAGGGGCGACCTGGCCGTCAATCGAGATGCCGTTGTCGTCGTACAGGGCGATGAGCTTGTTCAGCTTCCAGGCGCCTGCCAGCGCAGCGGCTTCGTGGCTGATGCCTTCCATCAGGCAACCATCGCCCATGAAGACGTAGGTGTGGTGGTCCACCACAGTATGGCCTTCGCGGTTGAACTCGGCAGCCAGCAGTTTTTCTGCCAACGCCATGCCTACGGCGTTGGTCACGCCCTGGCCCAACGGACCGGTGGTGGTTTCCACGCCGGGGGTCACGCCCACTTCAGGGTGGCCAGCGGTCTTGCTGTGAAGTTGGCGGAAGTTCTTCAGCTCACTCATCGGCAGCTTGTAGCCAGTGAGGTGCAGCAAGGCGTAGATCAGCATGGAGCCGTGGCCGTTGGACAGCACGAAGCGGTCGCGGTCAAACCAGTTGGGGTTGGCGGGGCTGTGCTTGAGGTGGCGGGCCCACAGGGCTACTGCCATGTCGGCCATGCCCATCGGTGCGCCGGGGTGACCCGAGTTGGCTTGTTGCACGGCGTCCATGGCCAATGCGCGGATGGCGTTAGCCATGGTTTGAGGCGTTGTCATCTGAAGGGCAGCTCCGGAAAAAAGAAAAGCAGGGTGCAGGTCAGCCTTCGATTTTATCGTTGCTTCCCTTACAGCCTGGCGACACAGCCCCTGGTGGGTTCACCACATTTAGCTTGGATAACGTCAACGTGTACATTGTGCGGGTGTAACAGAACGAGCTTGGAATTTAGGGATGTAAAGGTCATGGACGTGAGGTCATTCGAGTTAAGACCCAACTCGGCACTCAGCCCGGGGGTGGAGCCGTCTGGCTTGAAGGGGTCTTTGGACGGCCAGCGACTCAAGCTGCTGGTCGATGCATCGTTGGCCTTGAGCGAAGTGAGCGACATTGATGAGTTGCTGGCCCTGATCGCCAAGACCGGCGTCGAGATGGCGCACTGCGAGGGCTGCTCCATTTATGGCGTGGAGGGTGACCACCTTCGGTTTCTGGCCTCGACCAACCTGGTGCTGGACCAGCGCGCGGGCTATCAGCAGCGGCTGGTGGAAAGCGTACGCGACTTCCTGATTCCCATTCAATCCAGCTCGATTTCGGGTTTTGTAGCCCTGTCGGGCCGCTTGCTCAATATTCCGGACGTCTACCGTCTGGATGCGTCCTTGTCATACAAGTTCAATCCCGCACTGGACCAGCGGCACCAGTACCACTCCTGCTCCATGCTAACGTTGCCTATGCGTGACACGCGTGGCTATGTTCTGGGGGTCATGCAGTTCATCAATCACCACAATCGCGAGACCGATGTCATTGAGGCCTTTCCAGACGATGATGTCATGTACCTGACGGCCCTGGCCAATCAGGTGGGCGTGTTGCTGCGCAATGCGCGCATGAACCTTCAACTGCGTGAATCAAGGGTCGAAGCGGTCAAAAAATTTGTGATTGCAGCCGAGTTCTCCGACAAGGACACCGGTGCACACATCGAACGCATGGGCCGCTACAGCGCACTTTTTTCCGAATTGCTGGGCATGGGCCCCGCTTATGCGGAAGACCTGCGCCTGGCGTCCATGCTGCATGACGTGGGCAAGATCGCCACGCCCGACGCCATCCTGAAAAAACCGGGGTCACTCACCCCAGAGGAGATGGTGGTGATGCGTCAGCATGCCATGAGCGGCTACAACATCTTGCGAGATGCGCAATCGCCTTTGCTGCAGATGGGGGCCACAGTGGCGCTGTCCCATCACGAAAGGTGGAACGGCACTGGCTACCCTTACGGACTGGCTGGCGAGGACATTCCATTGGTGGGGCGCATCGTGACGCTGGCCGACGTGTTTGATGCGCTGAGCTCAAGGCGCTGCTACAAGGAGCCTTGGCCCATGGATCAGGTCATCGACTTTATTTCCAGCGAGAGTGGAAAACACTTTGACCCATCACTGGTGCAATTGTTTCTGGCCAACCTCCAGAAATTTGTCGATATTCAAAACTCTGTTTAACGGCTAGGCGCAGTCCCGCTCAAAAGTCACCTAGGTAGGGTGGCTCGGTGGCTGCAATCTGTATCGCTGCGCCACAATCCGGTCGCCATGACTTCACCTACACCACCTTCTTCACCAGTCCAAGCCATGCTCCTGGCCGCTGGCCGTGGCGAGCGCATGCGCCCGCTCACCGACGCCACGCCCAAGCCATTGCTGGAAGTTCAAGGTCAGCCACTGATGCAGTGGCATCTGGGGGCGCTGGTTCGGGATGGCGTCCGATCGGTAGTGGTGAACACGGCCTGGCTGGGCGAGCAGATACCGGCGCGCTTTGGCAAGCACTGGCAGGGTTTGGACCTGATCTATTCGATGGAAGGTCAGGACTTTGGCGGTGCGCTTGAAACCGCAGGGGGCATTGCCCGCGCGATTCCCCGATTGGGCGATGTGTTCTGGGTGCTGGCCGGCGATGTGTTTACGCCTGACTTTATGTTTGATGCCTCGGCTGTCGCCAGCTTCGCGGCCAGCCCCATGTTGGCGCACCTGTGGCTGGTGCCCAACCCGCCGCACAACGTCAAGGGGGACTTTGGCTTGACGGACGAGGGTCTGGCCCTGAATCTGCCGCCCGAGCACCTGGGCCCGCGCTACACCTACAGCACCATCGGCTTGTATCGACGTGCTTTTTTTGAAGGTCCCCATTGCGACATACCGACCGGCAATCCCCAGGGTGTCAAGGCCGCCCTGGCCCCCTTGCTACGTTCGGCGATGAACCAGGGACTGGTCTCGGCCCAGCTTTACATGGGGCCATGGACAGACGTGGGCACGCCGGAGCGGCTGGCGCAGTTAAATTCGAACTCCACACAGAACACCTAGACACGCCGCACCATGAACCTTTCGAACTACGCCGAACGCCGCGCCCGCCTGGCCGCCCAGCTGGGGCCGCATGGCATCGCCATCATTCCCACGGCCCCCGAGCAGCCGCGCAACCGGGATGCGGATTTTTTGTATCGGCATGACAGCTATTTTTATTACCTGACCGGTTTTACCGAGCCGCAAGCCTGGCTGGTAGTGGCGGGAGATGGCAGCAGCAGCCTGTTTTGTCAGCCCAAGGACCTGGAGCGGGAAATCTGGGATGGTTACCGTCTGGGGCCTGAGGCTGCGCCCGCAGCGCTGGGGGTGGATAAAGCCTATTCGAACGCCGATCTGGACACCCGCCTGCCCAAATTGCTGGAGAGCTGCGAAGCGGTGTGGTTTGCCTTTGCCACCCACCCAGGCCTGGAGACACGGGTGGCAGGCTGGCTGAACAAGGTGCGTGCCCGGGTGCGTTTTGGGGCCCTGTGCCCCGAGCAGCAACGCGACTTGTGTGGCGTGCTCGATGAGATGCGCCTGTTCAAGGATGACCACGAGCAGGCCATCATGCGGCGTGCTGCACAGATCAGTGCAGGGGCTCACATCCGCGCCATGCAAACCAGCGCCCGCATGTTGCGCGCTGGTGCCGATGTGCGCGAGTACCACCTGGACGCCGAGCTGCTGCACGAATTTCGATTGCACGGCTCTCAGTACCCGGCCTACAGCTCCATCGTGGCCGCCGGTGCCAATGCCTGCGTTTTGCACTACCGAGCCGACATCGCGCCCATACGCGATGGAGAGCTGGTGTTGATTGATGCTGGCTGCGAGCTCGATGGCTATGCCAGCGACATCACCCGCACCTTCCCCGCCAATGGCAGGTTCACCGGGTCGCAACGGGAGTTGTACGACCTGGTCCTGGCATCACAGTACGCCGCCGTCGCAGCCACCCGGGCCGGCGCCCGTTTTACCGATCCGCACGAGGCAGCGGTCAAGGTGCTGGCGCAGGGCATGCTGGATGTCGGCCTGCTGGACCGCAACAAGGTGGGCACTCTGGACGACGTGATCGCCAACCGCAGTTACTTTGCGTTTTACATGCACCGCACCGGCCACTGGCTGGGCATGGATGTGCACGACTGTGGCAGTTATGTGGAGCCTACTGAGGTAGGCCAGTTGAGCGAACGCAAAGACCCATTGAGCGGTGAAACCATCAAGGACCGGCCCAGCCGCATCTTGCGGGCGGGCATGGTGCTGACCATTGAGCCAGGCCTGTACGTGCGCCCCGCGCCGGGTGTGCCCGAGCACTTCCACAACATCGGCATCCGCATAGAAGACGACGCTATCGTCACCGACCAGGGCTGTGAGCTGATCTCGCGTGGTGTGCCCGTGGATGCTGATGAAATCGAAGCCCTGATGCGCACATGACCCAGCGGCGTGTGTTGCAAGTGAGCTTGGGCCGGGTGCGGCCCTTGCAGGTGGGCGAGCGCAAGATGATGAGCGCCATCGGCAAACAGCCGGTTACGGGAGCCGTGGCAGTCAAACCCCTGGGGCTGGAGGGCGATGAGCAGGCCGATTTGAGCGTGCATGGCGGCTTGGTCAAAGCGATTTACGCCTACCCATCCGAGCACTACGCGTTTTGGCAGCAACAACGCCAGCAACGGGGTGTCACCCTATTTGACGAAACGCTGGGTGCTGGCTTTGCCGGCGAAAACCTCACCCTCGCAGGTCTGTTGGAGCACGAGGTCTGGGTGGGTGACGAGCTGCATTTTCCAGACTGCGTGCTGCGGGTCACTGCGCCGCGCGAACCCTGTGGCAAATTTAATGCGGTCATGGGTTACCCACAGGCTGCCTGCGACATGGTGCAGTCCTGCCGCTGCGGGTTTTATCTGGCGGTCAGCAAGCCTGGCTGTCTTGCAGCGGGGCAGACTTTTGAGCTGGTGCCCGGCCGGCGGGCCCTGTCTATTAGGCAAGCATTGGCCGCCAAAGGTGCCAAGCACTTGCGTTGAGTCAGCTGAGCTTGGGTAACCTGATACAGACTATCTATCGATTAGAGATTTCCAATTGGCCTATTTAATTGAATATGGCTAACATTTGTTCTGTGTCGATTGATTCAAACTATCTTTAGCCCCCAGGAATACACCATGACCAACGGACAACGACCCGAGATCAAGACTATCGCCAACCTCGAAGCCGCTTTTGCCGGCGAGTCGATGGCTCACATCAAGTACCGCTACTTTGCCAAAATTGCCCGCGAGATGGGCGACGAGGACACAGCCCGCACTTTTGAGGAAACGGCAGATCAGGAAGTGATGCACGCCTTTGGTCACCTTGACTTGCTCTACCCCAAGGCCACCCTGACACCCGCCAAAGCCTTGCAAATCGCGATTGAGGGTGAAACCTACGAGTACACCGAGATGTACCCTGGCTTTCGCAAAACGGCGGAGGAAGAGGGCAACGCGGCAGCGGTAGCAGAGATGAACGAGCAGATCAAAGAAAGCAAGGTGCACGCCGCCCAGTTCAAGGCCACGCTCGAGAAAGCGCAGAAACGATTTGCCGCATTGGCCCGGGTCGAAGAGCGTCACGCCAACCATTACAAGGCTCAGTTGGCACGTGTCCAGGCCTGAACCCGCCCCGAATTTTTTGTCTGCCCTTGATTGATTTGGAAGGAACCATCATGAAAACCTATATCTGCATCGTATGTGGCTTTGTGTATGACGAGGCCGAGGGCCGCCCCGAAGACGGCATTGCCCCCGGCACGCTTTGGGCCGATGTGCCCGAGAGTTGGACTTGTCCCGATTGCGGCGTCGCCAAAGCAGACTTCGAAGCCGTTGAAATCTGAAACTCCTCAAGGTCGCCAGCCCACGCATCCCATCGTGCCACCAGCCAAGACACAGGCAGCGGTGCTGGCTGGCGCTCAAACCCGGCAACGCATGGCGAAAACCAAAGCAACGCTGGCCTGACCTCTGGCGCAAAAGTGATGAACCGATAAGTCAATACTGGCATTAGAGTGCGAGGCCTACAATTCCTCGCACTTTTAATGTCACGCCAGAGTCTGGTTCATCCGGTGCCCAAAACGCCGAAGCGGCCAGCCAACGCAGGAAACTCAGATGCCGCAAGAAACCACCCCCAACGCAGACAACAAACGCGCTGAACTGCGCCGCGCCGCGCTCGAGTACCACCAGTTTCCCACCCCCGGCAAGATCGCCATTGCTGCAACCAAGCAGCTGGTCAATCAGCATGACCTGGCCCTTGCCTACTCGCCCGGCGTGGCCGCCCCTTGCGAAGAAATCGTCAAAGATCCCAACAACGCTTTCAAGTACACCAGCCGTGGCAACCTGGTGGCAGTCATTACCAACGGTACAGCCGTGCTGGGCCTGGGTGACATCGGCCCGCTGGCATCGAAGCCGGTGATGGAAGGCAAAGGGGTCCTGTTCAAGAAATTCGCCGGCATCGATGTGTTTGACATCGAGATCAACGAAAAGAACGATCTCGATAAGCTGGTGGACATCATTGCGTCGCTGGAACCTACGTTCGGCGGCATCAACCTGGAAGACATCAAGGCGCCAGACTGCTTTTACGTCGAGCGCAAACTGCGTGAGCGCCTGAACATCCCGGTGTTCCACGATGACCAGCACGGCACCGCCATTTGCGTGGGCGCGGCCATCCTGAACGGCCTGAAGGTCGTGGGTAAAGACCTGAAAAAGGTCAAGCTGGTCACCTCTGGTGCAGGTGCTGCCGCCTTGGCCTGCCTGGGCTTGCTGGTCAAGCTGGGCCTGCCCCGTGAAAACATCTTCGTGACTGATCTGGCCGGCGTGGTGTACGAGGGCCGGACCGAACTGATGGACGAAGACAAGATCGTCTTCGCCCAGAAGACCGACGCCCGCACGCTGCGCGAAATCATTGCGGGGGCTGACATATTTTTGGGCTTGTCTGCGGGCGGTGTGCTCAAGCAGGACATGGTGGCCAGCATGGCCGATCGCCCCCTGATCTTCGCGCTGGCCAACCCCAACCCGGAAATCCTGCCTGAAGACGTGAAGGCTGTGCGCAGCGATGCCGTGATGGCCACCGGGCGCACCGATTACCCGAACCAGGTCAACAACGTCTTGTGCTTCCCCTACATCTTCCGGGGAGCACTGGATGCGGGTGCCTCCACCATCACGGTGGAAATGGAAATTGCCGCCGTACACGCGATTGCTGAGCTGGCGCAGGCCGAGCAAAGCGAGGTGGTGGCGGCCGCCTACGTGGGTGAGCAGCTGGCGTTTGGCCCGGAATACCTGATCCCCAAGCCCTTCGATCCGCGTCTGATGATCAAGATTGCCCCGGCAGTCGCCAAGGCCGCCGCGGACAGCGGTGTGGCCTTACGCCCCATCGAGGACATGGATGCCTACCGCGAGCGCCTGCAGAGTTTTGTGTACGCCTCAGGTACGGTGATGAAGCCGATCTACATGGCGGCCAAGCGAGCCTCCAAGAAGCGCGTGGCCTATGCCGAAGGTGAGGAGGAGCGCGTGTTGCGCGCCTGCCAGATCGTGGTGGACGAGGGCTTGGCCCGCCCGACCTTGATCGGTCGTCCTGCCGTGATCGCTCAACGTATCAAGAACTTCGGTCTGCGCCTGCGCGAGGAGCTGGATTACGACGTGGTCAATGTCGAGCAGGACCACCGCTACCGCGATTTCTGGCAAACCTACCACCGCATGACAGAGCGTAAAGGTGTGACGGCGCAGTTGGCCAAAATCGAAATGCGCCGACGCCTGACGCTGATTGGCTCCATGCTGTTGCACAAGGATGAGGTCGATGGCCTGATCTGCGGCACCTGGGGCACCACGGCCAACCACCTGGAGTACATCGACCAGGTGATCGGCAAGCGCGCCGGTGGCAGTCTTAGCACGCCTCAGGACGTGCGCATTTACGCCTGCATGAACGGCCTCATGTTGCCGGGCCGCCAGGTGTTTTTGGTGGATACCCACGTCAACTACGACCCCACTGCCGAGGAGTTGACTGAAATCACGGTCATGGCCGCCGAAGAAATGATGCGCTTTGGCATCAAGCCCAAGGCTGCTTTGCTCTCTCACAGCAATTTTGGGCAAAGCAACCAACCTAGCGCCGTGAAAATGCGACGGGTGCTGGAGCTACTGAAAACTGAAGCACCCTGGCTGGAAGTCGATGGCGAGATGCATGGTGACGTGGCGCTCGATGGCACTGCGCGAGAAACCCTGATGCCGCACAGCACGCTGTCTGGCGATGCCAACCTGTTGGTCCTGCCCAACATCGATGCCGCCAATATTTCCTACAACCTGCTGAAGACGGCCGCAGGCGGCAACATCGCCATTGGCCCGGTTCTGTTGGGGGCCGCCAAACCTGTGCATGTGTTGACCGCCAGCACGACTGTGCGTCGCATCGTCAACATGACGGCCCTGACCGTGGCTGACGCCAACGCCAGTCGATAGCCACCAAACGCCGAACGACTGAGTTTCGGCGCTTTTTGTAACACCAAGGCGTGCCTAGTTATTGGGCATGCCCTTGCGTTTTCACAACAAATACGCGACACTACGCGCCTTGAAATTTACGGGTTTACCCGGGGTTTTGGGGAGTTTGTTGATGCTAGGCAAACCTGAGTTGAAATTCGCGTTTGCAAGGTGCTTGAAGCCGATTTCGGTCGGTTTTTTGGTCGCAGCAGTTTGCCTGCCCAGCCTGTTACCTGCAAGGGAAACGGTTCAAACGGTTCAGTTGGGCACGGTATCTGTTGCTCAACTTCCGCACCAGGGCCAGCAAACCTACAAGCTCATTTTTCAGGGCGGACCTTTCCCGTATGAGAAAGATGGCGTTGTTTTTCACAACCGCGAGCGCTTGCTGTCCATACAGCCGCGCGGTTATTACCGTGAGTACACCGTTCAGACGCCCGGAGCCTCGAATCGAGGTGTGAGAAGAATCGTTTGCGGCGGAGTCCCTAAAACGCCTGATGTTTGTTATTACACGGCCGATCACTATGCGAGTTTTCGCAAGATCGTCCGATGATGTTTTTTTGTTTACTAGGAACCAAGCGGGAATGAACATGACCACTCGCCAGCCAGCAGGATCAGCCCCACCGGGTGCTGTCGACACGCCCTTGAAGGGCGTGCGATCCAATATCGTCCAGTCGATCCGCGCCTTCCGTGTGCAGGACCTTCAGGAGTCAGCCCAGAAGATGGGCCATCACTTTCTGTACGCCAACCTGGCCAATGCACAGTCCAAACAGGACGTGCTGGACCTGATCGGCCAGCAGTTCATGTTGCCCACGCAAGTTGGCAAGAACTTCGATGCGCTGTATGACAGCATGACAGACCCGGTCCACAAGTCGGGTCCACAGCCTGGCTTTGTGGCTGTGCTCGAGCACATCCCTGCCAACACCAAATTCGACAAGGAAGCTCGCGAGCAGTTGCTCGACATCTTCCGTGACGCTGCCGACTACTGGGGGGACCGGAAAATACCGTTCAGGTGTTTCTATTCTTTTCTGTAGCCCGTTCTGCACAAGCCAGCCAAGCAGAACGGGCGAACGAGGCTAAGAGCGATGCACGCGGTGATGAAGCCGTTGCCGGCATCGAGTTGAATGCCGACGGCGAAAAAATGCCGACGGACAAGATTTTGGACGTATCCCCCTTGGCGCTGCGTATGAGCAGCCCTTTCAATGCGGGTTACTGGCTCACTGCAGCCTGAGCTGATACGGATCCATCAAATCAAGCCCGCCGCGGTTCACGCCCGGTGGGCTTTTTTATGGGCGCGAGCTTGATAACGCAGTGATGCGTCAAACGGCAGGCTGTGCCGACATGTTTTGAGTGAGGCTCACATACTCGTCCACGCCAACCTCCTCGGCGCGGCGCTGCAAATCAAACTGTCCCGCAAAGTTGTTCTGTTCCAGCCAGCGGCCCAGGGAATGTCGCAACAACTTGCGGCGCTGACTGAAGGCCACCTGCACAATTTCGCTCAACCGGACCACATCCACGGCGGCGGGTTTTGCGTGCGGCACCATGCGCACGACAGCGCTGTCCACCCGGGGTGGCGGATCAAAGCTTTCAGGTGGTACAAACAGGACGTTGCTCATGGCGTAGCGCCACTGCAGCATCACACTCAGACGGCCGTAGTCAGAGGTCGCGGGCTTGGCCACCATACGGTCTATCACTTCTTTTTGCAGCATGAAGTGCTGGTCTTGCACCACATTCACGAACTGCAGCAGATGAAACAGGATAGGGGTGGAAATGTTGTAGGGCAGGTTGCCGACCACCCGCAGTGCAGGCGTGGATGCGTCAGGTCCGGCATCACCGCCGCGCGCCCGGATTGCTACTGCAACATCCGCCGCCAATCGTCCGAAATCAACTTTCAATACGTCAGATTCCACCACCGACAGCTGGGGATGGGCCCGCAGGCGCTTGGCCAGATCGCGATCCAGCTCAATCACAGTCAAGTGTCCAAGGCGCTCGACCAAAGGCTGGGTCAAAGCTGCCAGGCCGGGGCCAATCTCGACCATGGCCTGGCCTGGGCGCGGGGCAATTTCATCGACGATGGCGTCGATGATGCCGCCGTCAGACAAAAAGTGTTGCCCGAACCGTTTGCGTGCGATGTGCTTCACTGGGGCGGCTCCCGCATCTCGACGTAGGCCCGGGCCCGAACCTCTTGCGCCCAGTTGATGTAGGCCTCATCCATTTTTTTCTCGCGCAGGACGCCACGCACCGCCTCGCGCTGCTCGCGGTCGCTGAGCTTGACCTCACGGCGCTCCATCAATTGCATCAGGTGTACGCCAAAGCGCGAGACCACCGGGTCACTGATCTGGCCCGGGCGCAAACTGTTCATCACGTTTTCGAACTCCGGCACGAACTGCCCGGGGCTGGCCCAGCCCAGATCACCACCCTGGCTGGCCGAACTGTCCTGGGACAGGGTCTTGGCCGTTGCTGCAAAGTCTGACTGTCCAGTCTCGATGCTTTGTTTCACCAAGCGCAATTTCTCCCGTGCGGCGGCTTCACTGAGTTGGGCGGTGGGTCGCAAGAGGATGTGGCGCGCCCGTGACTGCGTCACCATTATGGGAGGCAGGCCGGCAGCTTGACGATCGATGACCTTGAGCACATGAAAACCGGCGCCGGAGCGAATCACGCCTGACAAGCCTCCCACCGCCAGCCCTTGCGTGGCCTGCACAAACAAGGGCGGGTAACGGTCTGCGCTACGCAGTCCCAACTGGCCACCATTGCTACGGTCGGCGGCGTTCGAGAGTTCCCGCGCCAGTCCGGCAAAGTCCTCGCCGGCCCGCGCGCGCTTCAAAGCTGCTTCGGCCTTGGCCTGCAGTGCAGTGATTTGGGCCGCACTGGCCTCGTCGGGCACAGCCACCAGAATCTGCGCCACGTTGATGAGCTGCTTGCTCAGGTCCGTGCTGGACATCTGCTCACGCAAATACTGCTCGATGTCCACATCAGACACTCGAACCCGGGCCTCTACCTCACGTTCGCGCAGTCGGGTCAGAGTCAGCTGCTCGCGCAACTGGCTGCGGAACTGGCTCAAACTGATCCCGTCAGTGGCTAGGCGCGCCCGCAGCCCCGCCAGGTCCAGCTGGTTTTGCTGAGCCACCGAGAGCTCGGCCTGATCCACGGCAGCGTCGTCGATGTTGATGCCGGTCTCGCGTGCCACCTGGAGTTGCGCCTTGTCGTTGATGAGCCGCTCCAGCACCTGGGCTGTCAATTCGGACAGCGCTGGCGCAGGACGGCCTTGTTGGGCGAATTGCTGCAGGATGCGCTGCAGCTCACGACGAACCTCGCTGTTGGTGATGGGTTCGGAGTTGACCACGGCAACGATGTAGTCTGCGGCCTGCTGCTGTGACGGGCTCGACACCGCATTGGTGGAAGGTGTCAACGCCGCACGAGCGGCAGGGGTTTGCCGCAGGGACTGGGCTGAGGCGCCTTGAAGCAGGCTGGACAAAACCGCCAAGGTGAGGAGTCGGAGTGCCAGGGCGCGGTGGGTCATGTTGCGATCATTCGTAATTGCTGAAACGGCTGGGTGCGCTGCTTTGATCTCGCAGGTACTCATAACGCTGGATATTGTCCTTGAGCGTCTGCAGCGGGCTCACGCCCAAGCGGGAGAAACCTACAAACTCCAGCTGGAACATGATGCGTTGGTTAGCGCTGCTGGTGCTGGTCTGCAAACGCTCTATCACCACCCGCCCTAACCAGCAGGCAGCATCGTATTCCAGGCCCAAAATCGAATCGACGAGGCGGCCTTCACGCAAGCTGTAGTTCAGGCGGCCCACGCTGTACCAGCGACCGGCACCCTGTCCCCGTCCAGCGCCCAGGTCCTGACCCTTGTCGCCCCACAGGTCGTTGATCGGCCATTGCCAACCCACGTCAATTTGTTCGCTGGCGCCCTTTTGCAGACGGTAAGCGGTGTTGATTACCCGGTAGTGCCCTGGGTTGTAACGTGCAGCTAGCGTGGCGCGCTCGGAGGCCCTGGTTTTTTGGTTGTACTGAACCGTGCCGTCGGCCAGCCATTGACTGCTCAGGTTCACCGTGGCGCCCAGGATCACGTCGCTCAGCCGGTCTTCGACAATGCTGCCGCCCGGCAAGGTCACGTCCTGGTTTTTGAAACGCAGACGCTGTGCGATCCCAAAGCGGGCGGCTTCAGCGCCGGTGTCTGGTTCCAGCAGACGGGAAGTGACGCCCAATGTCAGCAAATTGCTGTCGGAAATGCGGTCGTTGCCCGCAAAGGCATTCTCGGAATAGATGGTGGCGAAGTTGAAGTCGAAAGCGCCGGAGTCGTAGTTGGGCAGGCCGCTCTGATCCCGAAACGGCGTGTTGACGTAAAAAGCACGCGGCTCCAAAGTCTGAACCATGGACTTGCCCAGCCAACTGGTGTCACGCTCAAACACCAGCCCGCTGTCGAGGCTGAAGGTGGGCACCGCACGGGAGGCCGAGCTGCTCCCACTGGAGGTGTACCCATCAAACTCATATTGGGTGGCGTGGAGCTGCACCTTGGGCGTCACAAATCCGGCCGCGCCCACAAAGGGCCGGCTCACCTGCGCCATTGCATACGCGCGCTGCGCGTTGGGTTGTCCGGTGCGGTAGGTGTCTGACTGAAATCGCGTCAGGTCGCCCACGACCGATACATCAAAACCTTGCAAGTCGGACCGGGTGTACTGGGTCACTACTTGGGGCAGTCGATCGTAAGGCGGCACGATGGGTGCCGAGACGTCTTGAAGGGTCTGCCATTTCAAGGTGCGCACGGTATAAGATAGGCCACCTCCGGCCCAGTTGGCCGTCAGGTCGGTAGGCAAGAGGCGCTGTGAAAGCGTGGGGCGAGCGCCAGAGAAATCGCGCCAGTAGTTGTCGTCACTGACGCGGTTGAGGTTCAGATTGACATTGACGCGCCCCAGCAGATCGGTGCTGACATAACCTCGGTGCAAAGCCACCAGGCCCCAACGGTCCGCGTCACGCAATTGGTCTGCGGGCATGTAGTTGCCCGACAGTTCGCCTGAGTAACTTGGCTCAAGGTAGCGAAACTGGCCCCCCAGATCCACGCCACGCTTGGTCATGAGCTTAGGGCTCAGGGTTGCATCGCGATTGGGTGCAATGTTCCAGTAATAGGGCTGCTCGATTTGCACGCCGCCGACGTTGTCCACGCCGAGAGTCGGTGGCAAAAAGCCTGATTTGCGTTGGTCGCTCAGAGGAAAGTTGAGGTACGGAATGGGCAATACAGGCAAGCCCTTGAAGCTCAGCAACGCGCCTACCGCCTCGCCCTCGTTTTGATCTTGGTCCAAACGCAACTCGGTGGCGCGCAAGATCCAGTCGGGCATCCAGCTCGGACCCGGCAAGCGACGGCAGGTGGTGTAGCTGGCATTCTGTATGACCGACCGCGACGTATCCAGAAAATCGACCCGATCCGCCGTACCGTGCGCGTCGTTGCGCAAAAATTGGTAGCTGGGCTTGTCAAAGTGACCCTCAAAAGCATCGACCTTGAGTTGCAGGAGCGGTCCCTCAAAGACATTGCCGCCCCGGTTGATGCGGACATGGCCTTCGGCGCTGGCCTGATCTTCAGGCTGTAGGTAGGTGAGCTTGTCGGCGCGTATCACCGTGTCATTGCGGCGCAGCTCGGCCTGGCCTTCCACCACTGTTTCCAGGTCAGGCCGGCCGTAGGTGCGGTCGCCGAAGACATAAGTGGGCAACTGTTCACGCAGGGGTTCTGCCATGCGCTCTTGCAGGCGTAGCGTGCCTTTGAGTTGCAGGGGCGCATCGTCGTTGCCCTCGGCTGTCTGTGCCCAACTGGCGGGAACGGCCAGCAGGGCACACCAGACGCCTGCCAGGGTGACTGACAGCCCGGCTCGCCAAAACGGCAGGCGTGACAGCTTGGCCCCGGGCGCAAAGGCAGGCGGGGTCGAGCACATGGAGCTGGAACTGGGTGACAAAAAGAGGCTGGGGTGTCTGCGTCTCAGGGCTCCGGCCCAGGGTTCTTTCGTCGGGCACCAGGGCCCAAGAGCGGTGCCATGTGGCGATTCAAACAGGCCGGATTTGTAAAATGGATTATCCATGAGCTCTAACGCCCCCACCTCGGCCATACAGGCCACCCCCATGACCCACCTCAAGCCCACATCTGCCGAAACGGCGCCTGCTGTTGAATGGGCGGACCCGGCGCGTGCGCAGCTTTTTAACACCTGGCTGGAGCAAATGCCCCCCCTGCACGGCCTGCAGCCTGCCACTTTGCACCTCGCTTCGGCCGATGCGAGTTTTCGGCGTTACCTGCGCATTTCGTCCTCTAACGGCAACCGCATCATCATGGACGCACCGCCCGCCAAGGAAGACTGCCGCCCCTTCGTGCATGTTGCGGGTTTGATGGCACAAGCGGGCCTGCACGCGCCCGAAGTACTGGCCTGGGACGAGGCCCATGGCTTTATGTTGCTCAGCGACCTCGGCCAGCACACCATGATGGCCCTGATCAACCCCGATGTACCGCAGTACAACTTTGACCGCTACATGCAGGCTGTCGATGCACTGATCGCCTGGCAACTGGCATCCCAGCCCGGTGTCCTGCCCCCCTACGATGAGGCCCTTCTGCGCCGCGAGCTCGAGCTGTTTCCTGAGTGGTATCTGGGCCGCCACCGAGGCATTGAAGTGGAAGGTGATGTCCGCAGCACGCTGGATAACGCCTTCAAGCACATCGTTGCCCAAAATCTGTCGTGGCCCAGTGTTTACGTGCACAGAGACTTCATGCCGCGTAATCTGATGGTCGCTGAAGTTGATAAGCCCCCCACGCTCGGCATTCTGGATTTTCAGGATGCGGTGTACGGGCCCATCACTTATGACATCGCCAGTCTCATGCGGGATGCGTTTTTGACCTGGGACGAAGATTTTGTGCTGGACATCACCATACGCTACTGGCAAAAGGCCCGTAAGGTGGGTTTGCCGGTGGGCGATGACTTTGGCGAGTTTTATCTGGGTGTGGAGTGGATGGGCCTGCAGCGGCACCTCAAGATCGCGGGCATCTTTGCTCGCCTCACCTTGCGCGACGGCAAGCCCAAGTACCTGGCCGACACCCCCCGCTTCATTCACTACATACGTTCCACCTGCAACCGCTACCGGGAACTCAAGCCCTTGCTGCGGCTGATCGACAAGGTGGAGGGCTTTGAAGCTCTGTCTGGCTTCGCCTACGGCCGCGTTTAATCCCGGCCATAGTTCGCACATGCCCCGCTTTTATTGCCCGGTCCCCTTGGTGACGGGTCAGACCCTGGATTTACCCCCAGGGGCCGCACGTCATGTGCAAGTGTTGCGTTTGCAGCCAGGTGACCAGGTCACGTTGTTCAATGGCGACGTGACATTGGCGGACCAGGGCGCGGCGCAAGGCGAGTTCGAAGCCACCGTCACGGCCATGGGGCGCAGCCATGTCACGGTCGAGGTGGGTTCTTTTCTGGTTGCGGACCGGGAAGCCGCGCGCGCGGTGCATCTGGCTGTGGGCATGCCCGCCAACGAACGAATGGACTGGCTGGTGGAAAAAGCCACCGAACTTGGGGTGATGAGCATTCAACCCCTCATGACCGAGCGCAGCGTGCTCAGGCTCAGCGGGGATCGGGCGGCCAAGAAAGTGGCGCACTGGCAAAGCATTGCGGTAGCTGCCTGCGAACAAAGCGGCCGTAATCGGGTGCCCCAGGTACACGGGGTAATGACATTGGCGCAATGGCTGGCGACCAGGGCTATAGGCGGGGCGCTGGGGGCCTGCGAGTCCACTTTGCACTGCCTGCTGTCTCTGCAGCCACAGTCCGTCAGCCCAATGCAGTTGTTGGCCCAGACCCCCCGCGAGCCGACGTCGGTCACTTTTCTCAGTGGTCCCGAGGGTGGGCTGAGCCCAGCCGAAGAACAGGCTGCACAGGCGCAGCAATTTGCACCAGTCACGCTGGGCCCCAGAGTCCTGCGGGCCGAGACTGCGGCGCTCGCGGCCTTGGTGGCCCTTACACTGCCTGCATGAATCGCAATCTTTGGCTGCTGGCGGTCTGCCAGGGCCTCTTTCTCACCAACAACGTCACCTTCATCGCCATCAATGGCCTCGTCGGGCTGAGCCTGGCGCCCTTGGGCTGGATGGCGACACTGCCGGTCATGGGCTATGTGGTGGGCGGTGCGCTCAGCACCTCGCTGGTCGCCAAGACGCAAATGCGCTTTGGGCGCAAGACCTCGTTCCAGATCGGGCTGGTGGTAGCCCTGGGGTCCGCCCTGCTGTGCGCGTATGCGGCCCTCAGCGAGAACTTCTGGCTTCTGTGCTTGGCCACCGTGGTGGCGGGTTACTACAACGCCAATGCGGGTCTGTACCGCTTTGCCGCCGCTGAACTGAGCGCTCCCGCTTGGCGTGAAAAAGCCGTATCGCTGGTGATGGCGGGTGGCCTGATCGGCGCGATTGCCGGCCCCAATCTGGCAACCTGGACACGAAATCTGATGGACGTGCCTTTTGCAGGCGCTTACATCGCCCTGGCCGGCGTGGCCTTGCTGTCCACGCTGTTGCTCAGCCAGATCGAATTTCCGCCCCTGCCCGCCAAGAAAACTGGCAATGGCGGGCGGCCTCTGGCCGTCATCATGCGCCAGCCGGCCTTCATGGTGGCTGCTGCGGCCGGTGCGCTGGGTTACGGCGTGATGAACTTGCTGATGGCCGCCACGCCGATCGCCATGCAGCAATGTGGTCTGCCGTTTTCAGATGCGGCGCTGGTGCTGGAATGGCATGTGATCGGCATGTTTGCACCGGGCTTTTTCACCGGCCACCTCATCCGCCGTTTTGGTGCCCTGAAGGTGATGGGGGTTGGGGTGGTGCTCAATGCCTTGTGCATAGTGGTGGCCCTGTCGGGCATAGAGCTGCATCAGTTCCTGATCGCCCTGTTTTTGCTGGGCGTGGGCTGGAACTTTCTATTTACTGGCAGCACCACCTTGTCCTTGCAGACCTACTCCCCGGAGGAAAAAGACAAGGCCCAGGGTGCGCTCAATTTCTTTGTGTTTGCCACGTTGGCACTCACCTCTTTTGCTTCGGGGGTGCTGGTCACCACCCAGGGCTGGACGCTGCTGAACTACGGCTCACTCTTGCCGGTGCTGCTGACCGGTGCCGCACTGATGTGGCTGGCTGCACAAAACCGCAAGGCCCTGGTAGCGGCAGACTGAGCACATCGTCCCAGATGCATCGCACCCTTTTCTCCACACCAGGCGTTTGTCATGTGCTTAGGCCCTTGTCATTCAGCTTGCTGCGACTTGCCGGATGGCGCGTGGAAGGCACCTTGCCCACTGACTGCGCCAAGGCCGTGGTGATTGGGGCACCGCACACCAGCAATTGGGACCTTCCTTACACCCTGATGGCGGCATTTGCGCTACGAGCCCAGGTTTACTGGATGGGCAAGCACAGCCTGTTTCGGTTTCCGTTTGGCGCAGGCATGCGCTGGCTCGGTGGCATCGCCGTGAACCGCGAAAAATCAACGGACATGGTGGCGGCATCGGCCAAGGCGTTACGGGAAGCTCCGGGCTCCTTGTATCTGGTGGTGTCACCAGAAGGCACGCGCAGCAAAACTCGCTACTGGAAAACTGGCTTTTATTACATCGCTCAACAGGCCGGGGTTCCGATTGTGATGGCCTACATCGACTACGCACACAAGGTGGTCGGCGTGGGCCCCATCTTCACGCCCACGGGAAACATTGAGGCGGACATGCAGGCGATCAAGGCTTTCTATGCCCCTTTCCAGGGCAAGAACGCCGATCAGTTTGAAACCACCTGAACGACCTGCTCGGGTGCCGGCTCAGGGCATCTGTGCAATCACTTGCGCGACTGCCGCGGTGAGCTTTTTGGCATATGGCACATGCAAAAACTCGTTGGGGCCATGGGCATTGCTTTTGGGGCCCAGCACACCGCAGACCATCATCTGAGCTTTGGGGAAACCTTTGGAGAGCATGTTCATCAGTGGAATCGTGCCACCCTGGCCGATGTACCCGCATGGCGCACCAAAGTGCGCCGATGAAGCCTCGTTCAACGCCCGCTCGAACCAGGGCACGGTGTTGGGCGCATTCCAGCCGGTTGCGCTGCTCGCGCCTTCAAAGGTGACTTTGGCCTGGTAGGGCGCGTTGTCTTCGAGCAAGGCTTTGAGCTGCTGCACGGCCGTAGAGGCTTCCACCAGCGGGGGCAGGCGCAAACTGAGCTTGAAGGCGGTGTAGGGGCGCAGCACATTGCCCGCATTGGCCAGGTCAGGCAAGCCGGCGGCACCCGTGACGCTGAGCGTGGGTGCCCAGGTGCGC
>JBJOJH010000283.1:0-3561 GCA_046046715.1 Pseudomonadota bacterium
CGATAACCCTCGTCACGCAACGCTTCGGCCGTGGCGGCACCAATGCCCGTGGTGCCGCCGGTGACCAGTGCCACCCGAGCGTTCACGCCTCGACGACGAGGTTGTTGATCACGGTGGCCACGCCGGGTGCCGACCAGGCTGCACCCTGCGCTGCGGTGCGTTCAGCCCAGGAGTGAACCTTGCCTTTGAGGGTGACCTTGGAGCCGTCGACTGAAATCTCTACCGATTTGGATTCGCGGTCGGCCTGCCGCACCAGTGCGTCATGGATGCTTTTCTTGACATCGTCGGCGGTGACTTGGGGCACCACCTTCACCAGATTGGTCACACCCACCACGCCCAGCAGGTCGCGCACCGCTTTTTCTGCTGCGCTGCGCTGGTAGTCCCAGGCCACCTCCCCACTGAGGGTGATCCAGCCCCGTTCCACCATGGGTCGCACCTTGTCGTCGGGCACCAGCACATTCCATTGCAAGGCGCGCTCAGCGGCCAGGGCGATGTCGGTATCGGTACGCTCGTAGGCGGCCGCCAGCTGAACCTTCATTTCGATGGCCAGAGCCTTGACGCCACTGACGCGCTGTACGGCACGCTCCACGGCGTATTTTTCTGCGTAGCTGTTGAGGTGACCGGTGAGGGTGACCACGCCATCCTTGGCAATCACGCCGATGTCGCTGGCCTTGACGGCCGGATCCCAATTCAGTTCAGCCATGACGTCGTCGCGCAGTTGGGTATCGGTTTTCATGAGGTAGCTCCTTGAGGGTTAAAAGTGTTTAAAAAGGGAAGCAGGGGCACGGGGAAAAAGAGATGGTCAGGCGGACAGGCGTATTGACTGCTTACTTGCCAGGCCAGTAGAGAACGTGCTCGGTAGGGCTACGGCCCACGCGCACATTGCGTTTCAAGGTCACATCGCCGTAAGTGGCGCTGATGCGGTAGCGGCCAGGCTCCAGACGCAGGTACATGACGGGGCCACAGTCCTCAATCGGTCCGATGGCGGGCTTTGCGGCAGCAGGTGCCGCGCCCTGTGGCTCCACCCGAACCGAGACACCGGCCAGAAAATCACCGGTGCGAACCTGGGCAAATTTCATGCGCAAGTTGTAGGGCTGGCGCAGATCCCGCATGGCTTGGAGACCTTCGTCGCCCACGCCGCCGCACAGGTAGTCGCCATGCACCACTTGGGCTGGTTCGGCCGCATGCGCGCTGAGTGCCATGCCGGCCTGCGCGGCAATGGCCAGCACCGCCCACAGCCATCTGGATGTCCTGGGTTTCATGTTGATTCCTTGCCAAATGTGCATCAGGCCTGAACGCTCAGTTCGTTGACGACGCCCGACACCCCGGGTGCGGACCAGGCGGCGTTTTGCACGGCCCGGCGATCGTTCCAGGAATGCACCTTGCCGCGCAGCGTGACCTTGGAGCCCTGAACTGCCACATCCACTTGCTTGGCCTCGCGCTCGGCCTGGCGCTGCAGGGCGTCATGGATGTTTTTCTCGATGTCCGTGGTTGTCAGGTGCGGCTTGACCTTGACCAGGTTGGTCACACCGACCACGCCAAACAGATCGCGCACGGCGCGTTCGCCGGCCTTGCGCTGGTAGTCCCACTCCACCTCGCCACTCAGCGTGATCCAGCCGTTTTCCACCTTGGGCTGAATTTTTCCGTCCGGCACAACGACATTCCAGTCCAGCGCGCGCTGCGCGGCTGCTGCGATGTCGCTGTCGCTGCGCTTGTAGCTGGGGGAGAGACGAACCTGGATTTCAACCGCCAGCGCCTTGACGCCGCTGACGCGCTGGGCCGCACGCTCGGCCGCGTACTTTTCGGCATAGGTGGCCAGGTGGCCCGTCAACGTGACCACGCCGTCTTTCACGATCACGCCCACTTCGCTGGCGTTCACGGCTGGGTCCCAGCTCAACTCGTCCAGAACATCTTTCTTCAATTGCGCATCGGTTTTCATGGCTAGCCCTTTCGTTGGTGATGTGCGGTGAACCCTGGCGCACCGCTGCGTCACTGTAGAAAAGGCCGACCTGACCCGGTTTGCGCACTGTCAAGTCAGGCGCGTGGCGTTCGCAAGTGGTAGCTGAACTCGGGCGTCGAGCCCGGCCGATCGGGTCGCTACCCCCGTGTTTTGAGGGCGGTTGTCGAGCAGAATCTGGCCAACAAGCGCCTGCACAAAGCCGTGGCAGATGGCCAGCCCCAGGCCCGAGCCAGATTGAGGCTGGCCGGCTGAAAAGGGCTGGAAGAGTCGCGCTCGCAAGTCGTCGTTGATGCCGGGGCCATCGTCGCTGATCACCAAAGTGGCGTTGGGGGTGTCGCCACTCAGGGTTACCTGCAGCCGTCCGCCCTTGGGGCTGTGGCGTATGGCGTTGTGCAGGAGGTTGCGCGAAAGTTCACGGAGCATCCACTCATGGGCCAGCACCGGCGCTTCCTGAGTTTGGATCTCAAAGTCCAGATCCTTGTCGGCCAGCAGGGGCGAGAGGTCCAAGGCCACCTCGCGCAACACCCGAGCCCAATCTGCCACCATCGTATGGGCCTGCTGGCTGAGCTGGGCAACTTTGGCAAGTGCCAGCATCTGGTTGGCCAGCACCGTGGCGCGGTCCACCGTGTCGCTGACGTCGGCCAAGGCCTCCATGGGTGGTACGTTGCCACGCAGTGCAGACTGAACCTGAATCTTGAGCACTGCCAGCGGAGTGCGTAGCTGGTGCGAGGCGTCCCGGATGAAGCGCTGCTGATGCGCCAGCAAATCGGCAAGTCGCGCCATTGTTGCGTTGGTCGCATCTACCAGCGGCAGCAATTCGCGCGGCGCGTCTTGTGCTTGCAGGGGGGTCAGGTCGCCATCGGGCCGCGCCTGAAGTTGAGCACTAAGCCGGCGTACCGGCCGGGTGGCTGCTTGCACCACGCCTATCACCACCAGGGTGACCACCACCACCAGGGCCGCTTGGCGCAGCAGGGTGTCCCACAAAATTTGGCGCGCCAGCGTGTGGCGCAGCTCTAGCGTTTCTGCCACCTGCACCACCGCCATCACGCGTGCCTGGCGCACCGCGACCGGCTGCAGCAGCACGGCCACACGCACCGGGTCGCCCCGAAAAGTGTCGTCATAAAAGTCGACCAGGGCCGCATAAGGCCCCAGTATGGGAAGCTCACCCCGCCAGGCCGGCAATTCCTCAAAGCCATCAATCAGACTGCCTTGGGTGCTGGAGATGCGGTACACCATGCGGCTGCGGTTGTCGGCTTCAAAGGTTTCTAGCGCGGCGTAGGGCACCTTGGCGCGCAGCTGGGCCAGTTCCCCCACGCCATCGGCATCGATGTGTTCGCCAATTGACTTGGCAGATGCCAGCAGGCTGCGGTCGTAGGCCGTGTTGACAGCAGTGAGTGCCTGCCGGTAAAGGCTGTAGGTGTTGAACACCACGAAGAGGGCGATGGGGATCAGAATGCCCGACAGAAGATACCGCCTAAGGGATCTGGGCCTGCGCCAAGTCATGATGCGGGCTTGAGCAAGTAACCCAGGCCGCGCAGTGTCATCAGGCTGGCGCCGGTGGACTGCAGCTTGCGCCTCAGGCGGTAGGCCACGACTTCGAT
>JBJOJH010000284.1:0-5863 GCA_046046715.1 Pseudomonadota bacterium
GCCAGGAGATTGTCCAGGCGCGCCAGGTCGTGCACCACCACCAGCAGTGAATCCTGCAGTTCGGCCACCAGCATGACGGGCAAACGCACGCCAGGCTCGGGGTTGTCAGAGGGGCTCGAAGACATATCGCTGTCGTTTTTCCGCCAGATTGGAATATCCACCTGTTTGCATGGGCTGCGGCGCAAGTTCAAAGGAGCTTAGGTTAGCAGGCTTTCAAAGGCTTTCGCGACCATGACCCGCCATTTCAAGAAGCCATCGCCGCACCGCACTGCAGTCGCAGGCACAAGCACCTGTTGCAGCCTGACTATCATAGTCCCACCATGGACGCTGCTGCCCCCCCGACACCGATACGAATACTGCACCTGGAAGATTCGCCGCTGGATCATGATCTGGTGCAGCGCACGTTGCGCCGTTCAGCCCAGCCCTACCTGCTGCAGCGGGTAGATACCCTGGAGGATTTCGAGCAAGCATGGTCTCCTGCAGACTGCGATGTCATCCTGGCGGACTACCGACTGACTGGCTTCACGGCCATGGACGCCTGGCAGCGCCTGCAAGGCCAGGCGCACCAGCCTCCATTCATCCTCTTGTCGGGGGCGATCGGCGAGGCCGCTGCAGTAGCCGCCATCCAGCTTGGCATGAGCGACTACCTGCTCAAGGACGACATCAGCCGCCTCGACCACGTGATTCAACGATCACTGGAAGTCCATCAGGCTCGCCTGGCCAAACAGCAAGCCGATGCCGAGCTGGCTGCGTCCCAGCGGCAACTGGCCGCGTTTGCCGAGCACCTGCAGCTCACCATTGAGCAGGAGCGCACCGCCATCGCCCGAGAAATTCACGATGACATTGGTGGTTCGCTGGCCGCGGTCAAGTTTGATCTGGCCTGGATCGGGCGCCACAGCACCGACCCAGCCATGCAGCAGCACGTGAGCGCGGCAACCGACATGCTGCAGCACGCCATCGGGGCCAGCCAGCGCATCATGATGAATTTGCGCCCCGCCATCCTTGACCAGGGCCTGGTGGCGGCGGTCGAGTGGCTGGCGGGCAACTTCGAGCGGCGCACCGCCATCAAGACCAGCGTGCGGGCAAGCAGGCGTGAGGCCGATGTTCCGAAGGCGGTGCAAATGGCGGCCTACCGCACGGCCCAGGAAGCCCTCACCAACATTGGCAAGCACGCCCGCTGCGACAGCGTGAAGATCGACATCTCGGCCGACGAAGATTTCCTGACGCTGGAGGTCAGCGACAACGGTCCCGGCATCAGCGCCAGCGACCGCAGCAAGCCCAAGTCATTTGGGCTACGAGGCTTGCACGAGCGGGCCAAGTCGGTCGGTGGCTGGCTGGATATCAGCTCCATCCGCGGCAAAGGCACCTCCATCATATTTTCGGCACCGCTCACAACCCAGGCCGACCCGGCACAAGAGGAAGCACCATGATTCGCGTCATTCTTTGCGACGACCACGCCATGATTCGCCGTGGCATTCGGGACACCCTGGCCGAGGCCGTGGACATCCAGGTAGTTGCCGAAACCGGCAGCTATTCGGAAGTACGCGAGGCGCTGCGCAGGCACCCCTGCGACGTGTTGGTGCTCGACCTCAACCTGCCGGGACGAGGCGGCATGGAGGTGCTGTCCAGCTTGCGCGAGGGTGAATCCAGCGTCAAGGTATTGATCGTGTCGATGTTCCCCGAGGACCAGTACGCCATACGCTGCCTGCGAGCCGGCGCCCAGGGCTACTTGAACAAGGCAGGCGACCCCGCCAACCTGGTGACGGCAGTGCGCACCCTGGCCCAGGGCCGCAAGTTTGTCACCCCCGAAGTGGCGCAGATGCTGGTGGAGAGCCTTTCGGGTGACAGCAACGAGGCCCTGCATGCGTCCTTGTCCGAGCGTGAACTGCAAACGCTGCTGAAGATTGCGTCTGGCAAACGCCTGTCCGACATCGCCGAAGAATTGATGCTCAGCCCCAAAACAGTGAGCGTCTACCGCTCGCGGGTGCTGGAAAAGCTCAAACTCAGCAACAACGCTGAACTGACGGTCTACGCCATACGCAACGAGCTGGTCTGACGACCGGCCTGCGGGTCTATTTGCCCAGGAAGATGTCGATGGAGCGCTCCATCAGGGCCATGAAGGGCTGGTCCATCATGGGCAACGTGACGGCAATGCCGATCAGGCCGACCGACAAGGTAATGGGAAAACCCACCGAGTAAATATTCATCTGCGGTGCCACACGCGAAACGATGCCCAGCGCCAAGTTCACGAACATCAGCATACCCACCATGGGCAGGGCCATCCACAAGGCGGTGGCAAACAGGTCAGTGCCCAGGTTTTGCAGCTTCATGGTCTGCAAGGCCTGCAGAAAATTCTGATCCACTGGAAACGCCTCGAAGCTCTTGATGGTGGTCATCAGCACCATCATGTGACCGTTCAGCACGACGAACAGCAACGAGGCCATTTGGCCAAAAAATCGGGCTACGGCACTGGACTGTGTGTTGAGCGAGGGGTCAAAAAAGGCGGCAAAGTTCAGGCCCATCTGAAAACCCACCACTTCGCCAGCCAGCTCGACCGCTGCAAACACCAGGCGCACCGTAAAACCTATCGCCAGCCCGATACCCACCTGCTGAACCACCGCACCCATGGCCTGGGGACTGTTGATGCTGATGATGGATTGGGGCGGCAGGGCGCCCTGCGCCGCCAGGGCCACCAAAAAAGCCAGCGCGATGCGGGCGCGCAGCGGAAAGACGCGGGAAGACAATACTGGCGCAGCGCTGAAGACTGCCAGCACCCGTAAAAAAGGCCATAGCACCGGCGACAGCCACGCCACCAGCTGGGCTTCAGAAAAGGTGATCAAGAGCCGCGCCCGAGCGTCACACCACCACGGAGGGGATGGCCTCGATCATGCGGCGGATGTATTCCACCAGCATGGTGAGCATCCAGGGCCCGGCAATGGCAAACACCGCAATCGCCGAGATCAGCTTGGGCACAAAAGCCAGGGTCGCTTCGTGAATTTGCGTCACGGCCTGGAACAGGCTGACCACCAGGCCGACCACCAGCACCACGATCAGCACCGGCGCCGACACCATCAGCAGCATCAGCAGGGCTTCCTGGCCCATGGTCAACACCATCTGTGAGTTCATGTCAGCTCCAGAATCAGGTCACAAAACTCGCTGCCAGCGAACCGATCAACAGGTTCCAGCCGTCAGCCAGCACAAACAGCATGAGCTTGAAGGGCAAGGCCACCAGCACGGGCGACAACATCATCATGCCCAAGGACATCAGCACACTGGACACCACGATGTCGATGACCAGAAACGGGATGAAGATCATGAAGCCGATCTGAAAGGCAGATTTGAGTTCGCTGATCACAAAGGCGGGCACCAGCACCCGGATGGGGGCCGTTTCAATCTTGACCGCCGGGTCCAGTTTGGCCAGCTTGGCAAACAGAGAAAAGTCCGCCTGCCGGGTTTGCTTGACCATGAACTGACGCAGGGGCGCTTCGGCCTTCTCGATCGCCTGCTCGAAGGCCATGCCGTTTTGGGTGTAGGGCACGTAGGCGTCCTGATACACCTTGTCAAACGTGGGCCCCATCACAAAAAACGTCAAAAACAACGACAGCCCCACCACCACTTGGTTGGGCGGCGCCGACTGCGTGCCCAGCGCTTGGCGCAACAGCGACAGCACGATCACGATGCGGGTGAAGCCCGTCATCATCAACAAGACGGCAGGCAAAAAAGACAGAGCTGTGAAGAACAGCAGGGTCTGGATGGGTACCGAAAAACTGGTACCCGACGCACCCGAGCCCACCAGCAAAGGCAATTGCGAGCCGCTTTGGGCCATGGCAGCACCGCCCAGCAGGGGCAGAAACAAAGCAGCGCCCCAGCGCAAGCCTTTGAAAAAACAAGACATCCGCACTCCGCCCTTAATCCAGGGCCAAGGGTTCGGCAACGCCGGGGGCCTTACCCGTCGCGGGAGAGGGCAAAGTGTGCAGGTGATTGACGCTGTGCGCCGTCACCCCCAGTACCAGCCAGGTTTTGGCGCCCTCAGGCCCCACCTCGACCGTAACCACGCGCTGTTGCGGCCCCACGGCCACCGCAGATACCACCCGCGAGGAAGCGAGCTGCCCCTGCCCGGCCACTGCGTTACGGCGTTGCAACCACTTCAGCGCGAAAGGCAAGGCGCCCAAAAGCGCAATGAACAGCAGGACCACCGCCAGAGTCTGAAACATGCAAACTACCCCTTGCTCACGCGGCGCAGGCGCTCGGACGGTGTGACCACATCGGTCAAGCGGATACCGAACTTGTCGTTGACCACCACCACCTCGCCTTGCGCAATGAGGTAGCCATTGACCAGCACATCCATCGGTTCGCCGGCCAGAGCGTCCAGTTCCACCACCGAGCCTTGCCCCAGCTGCAGGATGTGCTTGATGGGCACCTTGGTCCGGCCCAGCTCCACCGAGAGCTGCACGGGAATGTCCAGCACCATGTTGATGTCGTTCATGGGCCCATCGCCAGACCCGCCCGAGAACGGACGCGGCGCCTCGCCCGCCAGGATGCCGGCATGGGCATCGGCCGCGCCGTCGCCGGCCTTTTGCTCCATCAGGGCCTCGGCCCAATCGGCCATGCCGTCGTCTTCTGTGGGTTTGTCTTCAGCTGCCATGTCGTTCCCCCATCCAGTTGAGGTCGTTGGTCCTCAAACTCTTGTCAATGCGAATTGCATATTTGGCGTTGTGCGTGCCGTACTGGCACTCAAACACAGGCACGCCGTCGATCGTGGCCTGGATCCGGGGTGCCCGGTCCAGCTCGATAAAGTCTCCTGGCTTCATGGCCAGCAGTTGTTCGATGGTGGCATCGGCCCGCGCCAGTTCTGCCACCAGGGTCACCTCCGCCGCCTGGATTTCACGCGTCAGCACATTCACCCAGCGCTTGTCGACTTCCATTGAGTCGCCTTGCGTGGACGAGTACAACACATCACGAATCGGCTCCATGGTTGCATAGGGCACGCAAAAATGGA
The DNA here is from genome assembly GCA_046046715.1 of Pseudomonadota bacterium. Lineage (GTDB taxonomy): Bacteria > Pseudomonadota > Gammaproteobacteria > Burkholderiales > Burkholderiaceae_C > JBEEJZ01. The sequence goes on from JBJOJH010000284.1 coordinate 5,000, forward strand.
TGGCACCTGCAATATCGCCAATTTCCAGCTGGAAAGACGTGGCTATCACGATCTCGCTGGGCGTGGCGATATTGGCAAACTGGGGCTGCATCTCCGAGCGCTGGTATTCCAGCTCCAGCGGGTAAATGCCTTTCCAGGCTTTTTTGTACTCGGTGGTGATGACGTCCACCAGGCGATTGATGACACGCTGCTCGGTGGCAGAAAAATCCCGCCCTTCAATACGTGTCTGAAACTTGCCAGTACCGCCGTAAAGGGTGTCGATGATGCCGAACACCAGCGCAGGCTCGCACACGATCAGGCCATTGCCGCGCAGTGGGCGTATCGCAACGATGTTGAAGTTGGTGGGTACCGCCAGCTCGCGTAAAAAAGCGCTGTAACGCTGTACGGCCACCGAGCCCACCGACACCTCGGGGCTGCGGCGGATGAAATTGAACAGGCCGATGCGCAGGTTGCGGGCAAATCGCTCGTTGACGATTTCCATCGTGGGCATGCGGCCCCGAACGATGCGCTCCTGGCTGGAGATGTTGTAGGGCCTGACCTCGCCCTCTTGCGGCGCTTCTTCGACGCTCTTCTGGCTTTCGCCAGTCACGCCCTCCAGGAGGGCATCGACCTCTTCCTGGGAAAGAAACGATTCAGCCATGCTCAATACTCCGGCTGGGTCTACTGGATGATGAAGCTGGAAAACAGCACGCCGCGCACCGGGTTGGCGTGGGCATTCTTATCTGTCTTCTTTTTGGCTTTGGCTGGCTTGGCTTCGCCATGTGCATCGCCGCCCCCGCCAAAGGGCTTGGAAGCCTCGCGCAACACATCGGCCGCCAGCTTCTCCTTGCCCTCGCGCTGTAGCAACTCTTCAGAGGTGCGCTG
>JBJOJH010000285.1:0-2675 GCA_046046715.1 Pseudomonadota bacterium
GCTACTGATTGCTCAATGTGTGCTTGGGCTACCGGGCAGTTGGCGCCCAGCGTCGGTAAATATTTGCGCTGCATCCACCGGATCGAATCGGTAGTTCATGCCGCAGTAATCGCAGTCGACTTCAATCTGGCCCTGCTCGGCCAGGATGCTTTCTGCCTCGGCAACCCCAAGGCCGCGGATCATGTTGCTCACCCGTTCGCGGCTGCAGCTGCATGCAAAACGTGGCCCCTGCTCACCGACAAAAGGCTCAAATCGCAGGACTTGTTCTTCCCAGAATAAGCGCCTCAAGATCGTTTCGACATCCAGCGTCAGCAACTCTTCAGCCTTCAGGCTGCTGGCCAGTATGGCGATGCGGTTGAAATGCTCGTTCAGACCAATCTCGTCCTCATTAGCCTGGGCTGACCCTGCCAGGTTGCCTTCCCCCGTCACGGGCAGGCGCTGAATCAGCAAGCCGGCCGCCACATGCTCGTTGGCAGCCAGCACCAGACGCGTATCGAGCTGTTCGCTTTGCAGCATGTAATGTTCAAGGATTTCGGCCATGCTGTCGATCTTGCGGCGCTGGTCGTCCCACAGCGGGACCACGCCCTGGTAGGCTTGCTGGCCAGGCAGGCGGGCTTTGGGGTCCAGGGTGATGGCACAGCGCCCGGCGTTGTGCTCATTGACCATCTGACTGAGTCTGGCGTCTTCCGCCACAGGGCCGGCCACATTGGCGGTGGCTCGCAGACTCAGGTCAGACTGCACTTCAGCTACAGCAACCTTGACCGGGCCGTCCCCAAAAATCTGCAGCACCAGCGCGCCGTCAAACTTGATGTTGGACTGCATCAGTACCGCAGCGGCGCTCATTTCCCCCAACATATTGCGTACAGGCGCCGGATAGGCCCCGGCCTTGCTGAGAGCGCGACGCTGAAGTATCTCGGTCCAGGCGTCGGTCAATCGCACCACCATGCCACGTACCGGCAAACCTTCAAACAAGAACTTGTGCAATTCAGACATGCAGTCTTTCAATCATTCAATCTAAAAGGAGAACAACTCAACCGAGCTTCTTCAGCCCGGATTGGTAGCGCTGGGCGTTGTCGATGTAATGCAGCGCACTGGCGTGCAGGCCGTCGATCTGCTCGGGGGTCAGTTGGCGTACCACCTTGGCTGGCGTCCCCATGATCATCGATCCATCAGGAAATTCCTTGCCCTCCGTCACCAGAGAGCCGGCACCCACCAGACAGTTTTTGCCGATCCTGGCGCCATTCAGCACCACAGCGCCGATGCCGATCAGGGAGTCGTCACCCACGGTGCAGCCGTGCAGCATCACCATGTGGCCCACCGTGACATGCTTGCCGATGACGAGCGGTTTGCCTGTGTCCACATGCAGAACGCTGCCGTCCTGAATATTGCTGCCCTCACCCACCTCAATGGCAGCACTGTCACCCCGAATCACGGCGCCGAACCAGACGCTGGACTGAGCACCCAGGGTCACATTCCCCACCACCTGCGCGTTGTCGGCAACCCAGGCTGATGGGTCGATCTTTGGGCTGTTGCCGTCAAGGGAATAGTGCGCCATATGGATGTCCTGACTGTTAGGGCCGTGGATTGTAAAAGCCGCGCATACCTGGCATTGCCCGACAATGAAAGCCATGAACCCCACTGCGACAGCCCGCGAACTGCGATCCGAGGCTTTGCTGGCACTGACCAGCAAGGACATCCATACCAAAGTGGCGCTGACATTGGCCCTGCCAACACAGCCGGATCCGACCTACCTGGCACCGGTAGATGCTGCAGAAATTTGCGCCAGCGTGCCAGGCCGCCCGGACAAACCGGCCCTGAGCCATCCCGCCAAAGTACCGAGACGCTCTCCCGCCACACTCGATGGACGTGCTGCGCTGATACATGCCATCGCCCACATCGAGTTCAATGCCATCAATCTGGCGCTGGATGCGGTCTGGCGCTTTGACGGCATGCCTCACGCGTTTTACGCCGATTGGGCGCAGGTGGCCCAAGAAGAAGCACGGCACTTTGTCCTGTTAAGGGAGCACCTGCGCGGCCTGGAATCCACCCCTGACGGGGCTCCGCGCTGGGACTATGGCGACTTTGATGCCCATGACAACCTGTGGGCCATGTGCTGGGACACCCGTGGTGACATCGTGGCTCGCATGGCCCTGGTACCCCGCACGATGGAAGCACGCGGACTGGACGCCACGCCCCTGATACAAGCCAAGCTTCGTCAGGTCGGGACACCTGACGCCCTGCAAGCAGTCGCCATCCTGGACATCATCCTGCGCGAGGAAGTCGGGCATGTCGCCATCGGCAATCACTGGTACCAATACTTGTGCAAGCAAAATGGGCTGGACCCTATCGCCCACTATGCTGCCCTGACGGAGCGCTACCGGGCGCCCCGCCTGAAGCCCCCGTTCAATCTGCTCGCCAGGCGTAAGGCAGGATTCAGCGCACTCGAACTAGACTATCTGCAAGGCAGAGCGCCTGCAGAACCTGACGGCCGCCACGCTCATCTGGCTCTCTAAAATAAGACAACACCCTAAGCAGACGCGATGCAGACATCTCAAGCAGACACCACTGAAGCAGCACCACCCACCCACGGGCCCAAGGCCATTGCACGACAGCCCATCTTGGATGTGCACCGAGTGATTTTTGGCTACGAGTTGTTTGATCGTTCCCGCCAGGAC
>JBJOJH010000286.1:0-5217 GCA_046046715.1 Pseudomonadota bacterium
GTGCGCGTGCTCAACTACTCGGGCAGCGGCATCGAAACCACCTTCACCCAGGTCGAAGACGCCTGCCTGGCGGCCTTGGTGCCCAGTTTGCCGACCAGCACTGAAACCGTCCCAGCCCTGATGGTGGTAGGCACGTTGGCGGATGTGGTCGAAGACCAGCTACGCAGCCTGCTCGAGCGCATGGGTTTGGCAGTCAGCTTCTTTCCCCCGCGCAACAGCCAGAGTCTGCCTGCCGTCGGCGCAAACACCCGGTTTTTGCTGGCCCAGCCCTTTTTGGCCGACACGGCCCGGGCCTTGCAGTCGCGTGGAGCGCAGCACCTGAAAGCGCCATTCCCCTTGGGTGTGGAAGGCACGACCGCCTGGCTGCAGGCGGCAGCCAGTGAGTTTGGCGTCCCCCCCGATCTGTTTGAACAAGCCACTGCCGCCCCACGCCAGCGCGCTGAGAAAGCCCTGGATGTACAACGCCAGATGCTGCAAGGCCAGCGCATCTTCTTTTTCCCGGACTCGCAGCTTGAAATCCCGCTGGCTCGTTTTGTGCACCGCGAACTCGGCATGGAGCTGGTAGAAGTGGGCACACCTTACTTGCACCGCCAGCACATGGCCGCCGAACTGGCCTGGCTGCCTGAAGGGACCCGCATCAGCGAAGGTCAGGACGTGGATTTGCAGCTCGACCGCTGCCTGGCCGATGCCCCCGACCTGGTGGTGTGTGGCCTGGGTCTGGCCAACCCGCTGGAAGCAAAGGGCATCACCACCAAGTGGGCCATTGAGCTGGTCTTTACCCCGATTCAGGGCTACGAACAAGCGGCCGATCTGGCGGGATTGTTCAGCCGGCCGCTCAAACGCCGCCTCAAGCTGGCCGCCTGATCAGCGCAGGAACACCCCATGCAACTGACGCTCTGGACCTACGAAGGACCGCCCCATGTGGGCGCGATGCGGGTGGCCACGGCCATGACGGATGTGCACTACGTGCTGCACGCCCCGCAAGGCGACACCTACGCCGACTTGCTGTTCACCATGATCGAGCGTCTGCCGCGCCGCCCCCCTGTGACCTACACCACCTTCCAGGCGCGTGACCTGGGTGGTGATACGGCAGAGTTGTTCAAGGACGCAGCCCGCCAGGCCATGGACCGCTTCCATCCCGCCGCCATGTTGGTGGGCTCGTCGTGTACTGCCGAGCTGATCCAGGACGACCCCGGTGGCTTGGCTCAGGCGCTGCAACTGCCCATTCCCGTGGTGGCCCTGGAGCTGCCCTCTTACCAGCGCAAGGAAAACTGGGGTGCGAGCGAGACCTTCTACCAACTCTGTCGCCACCTGGTTCACAAACCTGCACAGAAAACGGCCCAGGCCCGCCCCCGCTGCAACATCCTCGGCCCCAGCGCTCTGGGTTTTCGCCACCGCGACGATGTGAAGGAAATCACCCAACTGCTCAAGCAACTCGGTGTGGATGTGGCCGTGGTCGCGCCCCTGAGTGCCAGCGTGGCCGACATCCAGAAGCTGGCGGAGGCCGACTTCAATGTGGTGCTCTACCCCGAAATCGGCTTGAGTGCAGCGCAGTGGCTGCAGCGCCAGTTTGACCAGCCTTACACCAAGACCGTGCCCCTGGGCAGCCACGCCACACGCGACTTCATCGCCGAGGTCTGCGCCCTCACCGGCTTGGCCCTGCCCGCACAAGACCCCGAGAACGCTCACGCGCCTTGGTATGCCAAGTCGGTCGACTCGACCTACCTGACAGGCAAGCGCGTCTACATTTTTGGCGACGCCACCCATGTGGTGGCCGCTGCCCGCATCGCCAGCCAGGAGATGGGTTTCGAAGTGGTGGGTCTGGGCACCTACAGCCGGGAATTCGCCCGCGAGGTGCGCGACTGCGCCAAGCGGCACGGCGTCGAGGCCCTGATCACCGATGACTACCTGGAAGTCGAAGACCAGATCAGCGCCCTGCAGCCCGAGCTGATTTTGGGCACACAAATGGAGCGCCACATCGCCAAGCGCCAGGGTATTCCCTGCGCGGTGATTTCTGCCCCGGTGCATGTGCAGGACTTTCCGGCACGTTACGCGCCGCAAATGGGTTTTGAAGGCGCAAATGTGCTGTTCGACACCTGGGTGCACCCGCTCATGATGGGCCTGGAAGAGCACCTGATCGGCATGTTCCGGGAAGACTTTGAATTCCACGCAGGTGCTGCACCATCGCACCTCGGGGGAACCCGCCCAGCGGCCGAAACCGCTTTGCCTACGCCCCAGAAGGCCCCCCAAGAGTCAACTGCCTCGCCCATCCATAAAACAGAACAGCCAGTCGAAACGCTGGCCGTGGTCGACGTTGCGACGGTCGCCAAGCCGACTCAGAACGCATCGAACCAGGCCACCTGGAGCGTCGAGGCCGAGAAGGAGCTGGGCAAGATCCCCTTCTTTGTGCGCGGCAAGGCGCGCCGCAACACCGAGCGATTTGCCCAGGATCTGGGCGTGGCGACCATCACCGTGGAGACGCTCTACGATGCCAAAGCCCATTTCAGCCGGTAAACAGGCACCTGCCAGCACCCCACGCATGAGCGTGGTCTTGCTGACCATGGACAGCCACCTGGCCAGCGCAGCTGAGAGCGCGGCCGAGCGCCTGGCTGCGCAACTGCCCGGCCTGCACCTGCAAACCCACAGCGCCTCAGCCTGGCGCGACAGTGACAGTGCCCTGGCCGCCTGCCTGGCTGCTGTCGCTCAGGCCGACATCGTCATCGTCACCATGTTGTTCATGGAAGACCATTTCCTGCCAGTGCTCGATGCCCTGCAGGCGCGCCGCGAGCACTGCGACGCGATGGTTTGCATCATGTCGGCGCCGCAGGTCACGCAGCTCACGCGCATGGGCAAGCTGGTCATGGGCCGCGAATCCACAGGCCTGATGGCCTTGCTCAAAAAACTGCGCCCCAGCGCCAAAAACAAAGACACGGGTTCGGACACCGGCGCGCCTTCGAGCGCCGGGGCCAAGCAAATGGCGATGCTGCGGCGCCTGCCCAAGTTGCTGCGTTTCATTCCCGGCACCGCGCAAGACCTGCGCCTGTTCTTTTTGACGATGCGCTACTGGCTGGCTGGGTCAGAGCACAACATCGAGCACATGGTCCAGACCCTGGTGCACCGCTACGCCCAAGGCCCCCGCCAGCACCTGCGCGCCCTGGCCCAGCCGGAAGACCCAATCGAATATCCCGAGGTGGGCCTGTACCACCCGCAAATGAAAAACCGCATCAGCGAACAGCTGAGCGACCTGCCTGGCCATGGCCACAAAGACCAGCCCACCGTAGGCTTGCTGCTGCTGCGCTCGTATTTGCTGGCGGGCAACACCGCGCATTACGACGCAGTGATTACCTCGCTGCAAGCAAGAGGCCTGCGCGTGATACCGGCCTTTGCCAGTGGCCTTGATGCACGACCGGCCATGGACCGTTTTTTCAAGAACGGTGGCGATTCCAACATCCAGTCACTGGTCTCGCTCACCGGCTTCTCCTTGGTCGGTGGCCCCGCCTACAACGACGCCAGCGCGGCTGAAGTGGCCCTGAGCGAACTCGATGTGCCCTACATCGCCGCACACCCGCTGGAGTTCCAGTCCATCGAACAATGGGGCGGCTCCACCCGCGGTTTGTTGCCGGTGGAAAACACCATCATGGTGGCCATCCCTGAACTCGATGGCTCCATCCTGCCCATGGTCTATGGCGGACGCCCTGGCCCGGCCGGACAAACCTGTACCGGTTGCGACAAGCACTGCACCTTCCCCACCGGCCCGCGCAGCCAGGACATGTTCACCTGCACCGAGCGCACCGACATGCTGAGCTCGCGGGTCGAGCGCTTGGTCCGCCTGCGCAATAAAGCACGCGCCGAGCGCAAGTTAGCCATCGTCCTGTTCAACTTTCCACCGAATGCGGGCAGCGTTGGCTCGGCCGCTTATTTGTCGGTGTTCCAGTCGCTATTCAACACCTTGCAGCGCCTGTCGCTCGAAGGCTACCGGGTTGACCTGCCCGACAGCGTGGACGACTTGCGCAAGCGCTTGCTGCAGGGCAACGCCAGCCAGTACGGCACCCAGGCCAATGTGCTGCACGCCATCGACACAGCCCACCATGTCAAAAACGAACGCTGGTTAAAAGAGATTGAAGCCCAGTGGGGCCCAGCCCCCGGCAAGCACCTGACCAACGGCCAGTCGCTGTTCGTACTGGGTGCGGCCTTTGGCCAGGTGGTGGTCACGGTGCAACCAGGCTTTGGCTACGAAGGCGACCCGATGCGCCTGCTATTTGAAACCGGCTGCGCCCCCACCCACGCCTTCAGCGCTTTCTATCGCTACCTGCGCGAGGACTACGCCGCCGACGCGGTACTGCACTTTGGCACGCACGGCGCACTCGAGTTCATGCCCGGTAAACAAACCGGTCTGTCGGCACAGTGCTGGCCCGATCGCTTGATTGGCGCGCTGCCCAACATTTACCTGTACGCCGCCAACAACCCGTCCGAAGGCGCGCTAGCCAAGCGCCGTGGCGCGGCCACACTGGTGAGTTACCTCACGCCCTCTCTCACCCATTCGGGCCTGTACAAGGAATTGGTCAGCTTGCAGCAGTCAATTGAGCGCTGGCAGCAAATGGGCCCGGACCAGGCGCTGGACCGCGCGAGCCTGACCGAGCTGATCCACGAACAAGCTCGCAGCATCGACTTGGCCGTGCCCGCCACGCTCGACACGACATCAAACGCTGAGCAGGCCGCCTGGATCGAGCGACTGCAAAACCAGTTGCTCGAACTCGAATACGCGCTCATCCCCGAAGGCCTGCACGTCATGGGCCAGGCTCCCACGCGTGAGCAGCGCCTCGGTACGGTCAAGGTCATGGCTGATGCCATGGGTCTGAACGCAGGCCACAACGCTGCTTTGATGGAAGCCCTGGTGGACGGTGCCAGCGAAGCGCAACTCAACGCGCAGTTCAGCACTGCCTTGAGTGCTGGCGACAAAGCCAAAGCACAAGTTCAGGCCCAGACCCAGACCGAAAGCCTGCGCCAGCTGGTGCGCACCAACCGCCTGCTGGGCGAAGACCATGAAATGCAAGGCCTGATGCGCGCCCTGGATGGCCGCTATCTGCAACCCGCTCCTGGCGGCGACCTGATCCGCAACGCCGATGTGCTGCCCACCGGGCGCAACCTGCATTGCCTGGACCCCATCCGCATGCCCTCGGCCTTTGCCGTGCGCGATGGCCAACGCCAGGCCGAGAA
>JBJOJH010000287.1:0-3696 GCA_046046715.1 Pseudomonadota bacterium
GAGCAACGCGCCGCCGGTGGTGGTGTACCCGCAGCCTGTGGTGGTACAGCGCCCGGTGGTCGTCGCCTCACGGCCAGTCGTGGTGCAAAGCCAGCCAGTCATTTACGTGCAATCTGCACCGATCATGCTACCGCCGCAGAGGGTGGAGTACCGCGAATGGAAGCATGGACACTCCCACGGCAGACATCGCGGCTGGGATCGGGGAGATCGGGATTTTGACCGTCTTGATCGCCGCGGCGACCATTGAGCCTGTCGGTCGTTGGCCTGTTCCCTCACTAGACAACGTGAGCGCCCCACACCGCAGGCCATGAAGGCCCATGTGCATGAGATGGGACAATGTGGTCCCTCATGTCTGGCTCTCTCACTCTTCCTGCGGCACCTTCTCGCCTGGCCCTGATCGATGCCCTCAAGGCGCTGGGATCCCAATTTATTGTGCTGCACCACCTGGCCTTTTATGGGCCCATGTCGGACTACACCCATGAACTGATGCCGGCGGTGGTCGAGTGGTTCAGTCAGCAAGGGCGGCTGGCCGTGCAGATATTTATTGTGGTCGCGGGCTTTCTGGCCGCCCGCAGCCTGGCCCCCCGAGGCACCTTGGTGGCGCAAAGGCCATGGGCAATCTTGTGGCAACGCTTTTTGCGTATCGTTCTGCCGTTTATGGTGGCCTTGGGTGTGTCGGCGCTGTGCAGTGATGTTGCCAGCCACTTGATGGAGCACGACTCCTTGCCTGCCTCTGCCACGGCCTGGCAGTGGTTGACCCACGCTTTCTTGTTGCACGGTGTGCTGGGCGTGGATTCCTTGTCGGCCGGGGTTTGGTATGTAGCCATCGACTTTCAGCTGTTTGCCTTGCTGCTGGTGCTGCTGTGGGGCGTACGTACCCTGGGTTTGGGGGCTCGACAGGTGGTTGTCGGCGTCACCTTATTGGTGCTGGCCTCACTGTTTTTCTTCAATCGGATCAGCGATTGGGATGTCTGGGCCCTGTATTTTTTTGGGGCTTACGGGCTCGGGGCGCTGGCATTTTGGGCGTCCAGGCAGTCGTCTGGCACACGTGTGGGGGCGGGCCTGCTGGCGCTGGGGCTGATCACCATCACCGCGCTGCTGTTCGACTTTCGTTCGCGGATTGCCTTGGCTCTGGTGGTTGCCTTGCTGCTGGGGTGGGCCAAATACAGCCGATGGATCACGCGCTGGCCGCAGGGCCGCGCTTGGGCTTTTTTCGGAAAAATCTCCTATGGGGTGTTTTTGCTCAACTTTCCTGTGGCGCTGGTGGTGAACGCCCTCTTTACCCGCTTTGTGGCGCCCGACCCCTGGCTGCAAACACTGGGTGTGTTGTGTGCCTGGGTGGCTTGCAATCTGGCCGGCGCAGTTTTTTACCTGGTGGTTGAGGCCCGCCTTATCCCCCATACACTTGCCCGCTTTCAACGCTAACGTTTGCACATGGACATTGCATTGCTGATCAAGGCCGCCATCATGGGCGTGGTGGAGGGGCTGACCGAGTTTTTGCCCATTTCATCCACCGGCCACCTCATACTGGCGGGTGCTCTGCTCGGTTTTGACGATGACAAGGCCAAGGTGTTTGACATTGCCATTCAGACGGGTGCCATCTTTGCCGTGATCCTGGTGTATTTCGACAAGATCCGCAGCACCGTGCTGGCCCTGCCCAGCGGCCGTCAGGCGCAGACTTTTGCCTTGAATGTGCTGATTGCATTTGTGCCGGCCGTGGTGATGGGCCTGCTGTTTGGCAAGGCCATCAAGGCGCATTTGTTCACACCGGTGGTGGTGGCCAGCACCTTCATTCTGGGTGGCCTGTTAATTTTGTGGGCGGAGCGACGCCAGGCGCGTTCCCACGGCGTAGTGCGCATCGATTCGGTCGATGCCATGACGCCCATGGACGCCATCAAGGTGGGCCTGGTGCAGTGCCTGGCCATGATCCCGGGCACCAGCCGCAGTGGTGCCACCATCATAGGCGGGATGTTGCTTGGGCTGTCGCGCCGGGCGGCCACCGACTTTTCGTTTTACCTGGCGATTCCGACCCTCATCGGAGCAGGTGCCTACAGCTTGTACAAAGAGCGTGCGCTGCTTTCCATGGCAGACCTGCCGCTGTTTGGCGTGGGCCTGCTGTTTTCATTTGTCAGTGCCTGGCTGTGCATACGCTGGCTCTTGCGCTTCATTGCCACGCACAGCTTTGTGCCCTTTGCCTGGTACCGCATCGCCTTTGGCCTGGTGGTGCTGGCCACCGCCTGGAGCGGCGCGGTGGTCTGGTCGGCTTAGGCCAGTTGGCTTAAATCAGCTTTTCGTCGGGTGTACTGAGCTTGCGCAGGGGCTTGGCGCGGCCGTTGACCATCAGCGGTACGGCAGTCTGCTCACCGTTCCATGACGGGTCTTCGATACTGTCAAACACCTGGCGCAGCTTCTGCCCCCAGCTGTTGTGCATCATCCTGAAATAGGGGTTGTCTTCGTCGATGCACACCACCTTGTCGGTCTGGAAGGTGTTGGCTTCGTACACCACCAGGTCCAGCGGCAAACCCACAGACAGGTTGGATTTGAGCGTGGAGTCCATCGACACCAGCGCGCACTTGGCAGCTTCGTCCAGCGGGGTGTCGGGCGTTAGCACCCGGTCGAGCACTGGCTTGCCGTACTTGGACTCACCCACCTGGAAGTAAGGCGTTTCGGGGGTCGCTTCGATGAAGTTGCCAGCCGAATACACCTGAAACAGGCGCATGCCTTCGCCCTGAATCTGGCCACCAAAGATCAGCGAGACATTGAAGTCCACACCCGCTTGCTTGAGCGAGGCGGCATCTCGGTCATGCACCCGGCGTATGGCCGAACCCAGCACGCGGGCGGCATCGAACATGCTGCGGGCATTCCAGATGGTGATGGGGTCACTGTCGGGGCTGTCCTTGAGCTGCTCGATCTGCAAAATTTCACGCACTGACTGGGAAATGCTCAAGTTGCCGGCCGACAGCAACACCATGAAGCGGTCGTCGGTCTTCTCATAAACGATCATCTTGCGAAAGGTGCTGATCTGGTCGAGGCCGGCATTGGTGCGGGAGTCCGACAGAAAAACGAGTCCGGCATTGAGTTTGATGGCGACGCAATAGGTCATGAATCGGCTTTCGGGATAGAGGTTCAGCGACTGGCCTGGGCAGCCAGTTTTTTGAGCGCGTAGAGCGCGTCAAGGGCCTCGCGAGGGCTCATGGCATCAGGGTTGATGCTGGCGAGGCTGGATTCTACGGGGCTGGGAGCGCTGTTCTCGGCCTCTGGCGGCGGTGCAAACAGGTCGACTTGCACGCGGCTGCTGTCGGCCTGGGCTTCCAGGGCTGCGAGGGTCTGGCGCGCATGGTTGACCACGCTGGCCGGCATGCCCGCCAGGCGCGCGACCTGGATGCCGTAGCTCTTGCTGGCGGGGCCGGCCTGGATTTCGTGCAGAAACACGATGTCTTGCCCCGATTCGGCCGCGCTCACATGCACATTGACCGCTGCCCGGTGCTGGGTGGGGACTTCGGTCAATTCAAAGTAGTGGGTGGCGAACAGCGTGAAGGCCTGGGTTTTGTCGTGCAGCTGGGTGGCAATGCTGGAGGCCAGGGCCAGACCATCAAAGGTAGAGGTACCCCGACCAATCTCGTCCATCAGCACCAGCGAATGCGGCGTGGCGGTGTGCAGGATTTGGGCGGCCTCCAGCATTTCCAGCATGAAGGT
>JBJOJH010000288.1:0-6105 GCA_046046715.1 Pseudomonadota bacterium
GGGCGCTCTTGCAGGTAGTCGGCCAGCAATTTGCTGACGATGTCTTCCACCGGCCCGCGCACTTCGCTGCTGACCAGTTTGTCTTTGGTTTGGCTGCTGAATTTGGGCTCTGGCACCTTCACGCTCAAAACGCAGGTCAAGCCTTCGCGCATGTCGTCGCCGGTGACTTCAACCTTGGCCTTCTTGGCCAGCTCGGACTCATCGATGTATTTATTGATGACCCGCGTCATGGCCGCCCGCAGACCAGTCAGGTGGGTGCCGCCGTCGCGCTGGGGGATGTTATTGGTGAAGCAAAGCACCTGCTCGTTGTAACCACTGTTCCACTGCATTGCCACTTCAACGCCAATGTTGGTGCCCTGGTCACTTTGGCGGTCACCCATGGCGTGAAAGACGTTGGGGTGCAAAACCGTTTTGCCCTTGTTGATGAAGTTCACAAAGCCTTGAACGCCGCCCGCCCCAGCAAAGTCATCTTCTTTGCCAGAACGCTCGTCTTTCAGGCGTATGCGTACGCCATTGTTCAAAAAGCTCAGCTCACGCAGACGCTTGCTCAGAATTTCGTAGTGGAAATCGCTGTTTTGCTGAAAGATTTCGGTGTCGGGAAGGAAATGAACCTCGGTACCGCGCTTCTCGGTGTCGCCAATCACCTTCATCGGCGAAACCTCCACACCGTTGATGACTTCGGTGATGCGGTTTTGCACAAAGCCCTTGCTGAACTCCATGACATGAACCTTGCCATCGCGTCGGATGGTCAGGCGCAGCATTTTCGACAGCGCGTTCACACAGCTCACGCCCACGCCGTGCAGGCCACCAGACACCTTGTAGCTGTTCTGGTTGAACTTGCCCCCAGCATGCAATTCGGTCAGCGCAATTTCTGCCGCACTGCGCTTGGGCTCGTGCTTGTCGTCCATCTTGACGCCCGTGGGTATGCCCCGGCCGTTGTCCACCACACTCACCGAGTTGTCGGAATGGATGGTGACCAGGATGTCGTCGCAGTGCCCTGCCAGGGCCTCGTCGATGGAGTTGTCCACCACCTCAAAAACCAGATGGTGCAGACCCGTACCGTCCGAGGTGTCGCCGATGTACATGCCGGGACGCTTGCGCACGGCCTCCAGCCCCTCCAGGATCTGGATGGAACCTTCGCCATAGGCTTCTGTCGCGCCAGCCTGATTGGTGTCGATCACCGGCTGGAAGTTGGAGCTGGCGGTGTTTTCCTCAGGTTTTATGGTCTGGTTTTCTTCGGTCATGGCAGGCTTTTCAAACGATTTGCGGGCAAATTTCTAAACTCTTGAATGACCAAACCCCCGATCACCGGGGGTTTGCGTCTGGGTGCGCCAGGTTCAAGGTGGCGTCAAATTCTCATCGGCATGACGACGTACTTGAAGTTGGGGTTGTCCGGGATGGTGAACAGCGCGGAGCTATTGCCGTCGGTCAACTCCAGCTGAACCATGTCCTGGTCCATGTTGACCAATGCATCGATCAGATAGGTGACGTTAAAGCCGATTTCAATGCTGTCACCGCCGTAGTCGATGTCCAGTTCGTCCATGGCTTCTTCTTGCTCAGCGTTGTTGGAGGCCACCCGTAGGCTGCCGGGGTCCAGATTCAGCCGCACGCCCTTGAATTTGTCGCTGGTCAGGATAGCGGTGCGCTGCAAACTGGCCAGCAAGGCGGCACGACCCAAGACAACGCTATTGCGGTGGTTTTTGGGAATGACACGGTTGTAGTCCGGAAACTTGCCTTCGACCAGCTTGGTCACAAATTCCATGCCTTCAAAACTGAACTTGGCCTGGTTATTGGCAAATTGCATCTCGATCATGCCATCGGCATTGCTCAACAGACGCTGCATTTCAATGACGGTCTTACGGGGCAGAATCACTTCCTGCCTGGGCACTTCAACGTCCAGCGTGGCCGACGCAAAGGCCAGTCGATGTCCGTCGGTGGCGACCAGACTCAGCTGGCGCCCCTCGGCCACAAACAAGATGCCATTGAGGTAGTAACGAATATCGTGCACCGCCATCGCAAACGACACCTGGCCAAGCAAATCTTTCAGGGTCTTCTGCGGAACGCTGAACACGGGGCCGAAATGGGCCGATTCCTGCACCAGAGGAAAGTCTTCGGGCGGCAAGGTCTGGAGCGTGAAGCGGCTTTTCCCCCCCTTGAGCAGCAATTTGGAAGCATTGGTTTCCAGAGAGACGGTCTGGTCGGCGGGCATGGTTCGCAAAATATCGATCAGCTTGCGTGCGCCGATGGTCGTTGCGAAATCGCCGATATCCCCGCCCAGATCCGCAGTGGTGCGGATCTGGATTTCGAGGTCACTGGTGGTGAGCTGGAGCGACGTACCCGTTTTGCGCAGCATCACATTGGCCAGGATGGGCAGCGTGCTGCGCCGCTCAACAATGCCCGAAACCGCCTGCAATACCGATAAAACCTTGTCTTGTGTTGCTTTCAGAACAATCATGTCAACCTCTTCATCTTGCTTTTTACTGGGCGTTGCCGCCATACAGCCTAATCACCATCAGGTGCCATTGTCTCTTGTCTGCACTAACCTTTGAGCGTCTGCTCCAGCACGTGCAGCTGCTGATTCAGATCCAGCATTTGCTGGCGCTCAGCGCCTATCTTGCGCACGGCATGCAGCACCGTGGTGTGGTCTCTGCCACCGAATAATTCTCCGATTTCAGGAAGGCTCTTTTGTGTCAGCTCCTTGGCCAGATACATGGCAATCTGGCGTGGCCGGGCGATGCTGGCGGGCCTTTTCTTCGAGTACATGTCGGCCACCTTGATCTTGTAATAGTCGGCCACCGTTTTTTGGATGTTTTCCACAGAGATTTGCCGATTCTGGATGGACAGCAAATCACGTAGTGCATCGCGGGCCAACTGGATGGAGACCTCTTTGTGATTGAAACGCGAGTAAGCCAGGATTTTGCGTAGCGCGCCTTCCAGCTCACGGACGTTAGACCGCACATTCTTGGCCACGAAAAAAGCGACTTCTTCGGGCATTTCTGAACCCTCGGCACGCGACTTGTTGATCAGGATCGCTACCCGCATCTCAAGTTCCGGGGGCTCGATGGCCACCGTCAGACCTGAGTCGAAGCGGGAAACCAGCCGCTCATGGATGTCCGCAAGCCCCTTCGGGTAGGTGTCGCTGGTCATCACGATGTGCGATTTTTTGGCCAGCAAGGCTTCAAACGCGTTAAAGAACTCTTCCTGCGTACGCTCCTTGTTGGCAAAAA
The DNA here is from genome assembly GCA_046046715.1 of Pseudomonadota bacterium. Taxonomy (GTDB): domain Bacteria; phylum Pseudomonadota; class Gammaproteobacteria; order Burkholderiales; family Burkholderiaceae_C; genus JBEEJZ01. The sequence continues at coordinate 3,228 of JBJOJH010000288.1, forward strand.
ACTGCACATCGTCAATCAGCAACAAATCCAGCGAGTGGTAACGCTCCTTAAACTCGTCGAAGGTCTTACGCTGATATGCCTTGACCACGTCGGAGACAAATTGCTCTGCATGGATGTACAGGACTTTGGCATTTGGACGGTCGGCAAGCAAGCGGTTGCCAACGGCGTGCATCAGGTGCGTCTTGCCCAGACCTACACCCCCATAAATAAACAAGGGGTTGTACATCTGACCGGGCATGCCCGCCACATGAATGGCCGCTGCACGTGCCATGCGGTTGGCCGTGCCCTCCACGAGGCTATCGAAAGTGAGCGCTGAATTCAGGCGGTTTTTAAGGCCGCCCTGCGCAGGCTCTTCCGGGGACTCGACCGACTCGGCAACCGCAGCAACTTCAGCGACCCGCTGAACGGCCGGCACACGTGTCGGCGCATCCCGGGGTGCCAGGGCAAGTTCGACCACCACGGTTTGGCCGGTCAGCTTTTCCAGCAAGGCCGCAATGCGCCCGCTGTACTGGGCACGCACCCAATCCATCTTGAAGCGGTTGGCCACGTAAATGGTGGTCTTGGCCAAGTCTGGCGAGGTTTGGGCCGTGAGCGGCTTGATCCAGGTGTTGAATTGCTGCTCGGGCAACTCTTGCGCCAGCTGCTCAATGCAGGCCAGCCACAGGCTCAGGCTGACATCGGATTCGCCGCCATTCCCGCTGCTTGATGCTTGTTTGTCTGTAAGTCCCTCTTCCATTGTTCTTGTCGGTTTTATGTGGATAGATTGGTTTGGCAAAGCTGGCAATTCTAATTTATCAAGAATTTATCCACAAGATCGTTTCAGGCGCGCTACAGCGTGGCAGAAGGGTGGTCTTGCCGGCGGTGAACAAATTTGCCATAATCGCGGGCTAACTTCTCGGCAGACGCCAAAACAGGATTCCAAAATGAAACGTACCTATCAGCCCTCCAAGATTCGCCGCGCTCGCACCCACGGCTTTCTGGTTCGCATGAAGACCCGCGGTGGTCGCGCCGTGATCAACGCACGTCGCGCCAAAGGCCGCAAGCGTTTGGCAGTCTGATACGGCTCTGGTGTAACTTACGCCGTAGTTGCCAGTAGTTAGTCCGCCAGCGCGCCTGACAAAGTTTTTCAGCATCGATCAGCGTGCAGCGACTTCAAACGCGAGCACAGTTCCAGTCCGTACTGGCTGGAAGCACGCTTTCACGCACCAGTCACTTTGCTTTGCATAGCCTGCCTCTGAAGCAGGCTTTGGTTTCTGGCGAGGACGCCCAGGACCACGCCGCGACCACCAAGCCCTTGTTTGCATCACACTCACTCTGTGTGGGTGCCATGGTGCCTAAACGCTGGGCCAAACGTGCCGTGACCAGGAATGCGATCAAGCGGCAAATCTACAACGCATGTTCTTCAATTGAAGCGGACATGCCTGTTGCCGCCTATGTGATACGCCTGCGCGCAGGCTTTGATCGCAAACACTTTGCGAGTGCGACTTCCGAAGCACTCAAGCTCGCTGTGCGTACTGAGTTGCAGAAGTTGCTGGCTCGCTTGTCCCCGCGCAAACCGGCTGTCGTGCCTGCCATGAACCCAACGGTGGCACCATGAAGCGACTATTGATCGGCGTGGTGCGTGCTTATCGCCTGGTTTTGAGCCCCTGGCTGGGTTCTGCATGTCGTTTCGAGCCCAGTTGCTCGATTTACGCGCTTGGCGCCCTTGAAACACACGGTGCCGCGGCCGGCAGCTACCTCACACTCAAGCGTTTGGGACGATGCCACCCCTGGTGCGATGGCGGCCTGGACCCGGTTCCTGATCACCTGCCCCGGCTATTTTCGCGACTGCATCTCTCTTCTTCTGACAAAAAAACCTCATGAACGACATTCGCCGAACTATTCTGTGGGTCATATTTGGCTTTTCCATGGTGCTGCTGTGGGACCGCTGGCAAATCCACACCGGGAACAAAGCCACGTTCTTCCCAACACCTGCGGCCGTTTCAACGGCTTCAAGTGTCGCAACAGGCGCATCGTTGAAATCGAACAATCCGCCCGCACCGACCGCCAAAGGCGTAGCATCGGCTCCAGTGGCAGGGGATGCTCAGCAGCAGATAGCACGCGAACAATTCGAGGTCGTCACAGACGTCCTTAAATTGGGGTTTGACTCAGAAGGTGGCTCGCTGGTGCGCGCCGAGTTGCTCAAGCACGCCTCGCTGAACGACAAGAACAAGAACTTTGTGTTGCTGGATGACAGCAAGGAGCGTGTGTACCTGGCACAGACCGGGCTGATTGGCGGCGCCAGTGCCGCAGCATTGCCCAATCACAAGACAGTCATGAAGGTCTTGTCCACTGAGCGTGCGCTCAAAGATGGCACGAATGAATTGACGGTGCGCTTCGAGTCGCCAGAGGTAGGCGGCGTCAAACTCATCAAGTCTTATGTGCTGACCCGTGGCTCTTACGCCATCAAGGTTCAGCATGAGGTGCTCAATGTAGGCACGGCAGCTGTTTCACCCGAGCTGTACCTCCAGCTGGTGCGTGATGGCAACAAGCCGCCAGGTGAGTCATCTTTCTATTCCACGTTTACCGGCCCGGCGATTTACACCGACGCCAAGAAATATCAAAAAGTGGAGTTTTCTGACATCAAGAGCAAGAAGGTGGATGTCGAGAAAGAGGCTTCCAATGGCTATGTCGCCATGGTCCAGCATTACTTTGCCAGTGCCTGGATATTGCCCGACGGCGTCAAGCGCAGCTTCTCCCTTGATGCGGTAGACATTGGTTCGTCATTGGCCGACTGCTGCTACCGCGCAACCATGATTGCCCCTCTGGAGGCCATTGCCCCCGGCGCGGCCAAGGCGGTAGAGGCCAAGTTCTTTGCGGGACCGCAAGAAGAAAAAGT